>JBDSEA010000258.1:0-12350 GCA_039920305.1 Chitinophagales bacterium | reverse complement strand
TCTGTTAAATAAATGCGCTGTGTCTTTTCCAGTCTGACTTGATACTTTAGAAAAGGATTTTGATTATGTTCAATTAAGTCTTCCTTGTAAGCATCATTAAATATTTTTCTTAATACTTTCATGTCTTTGTGAATGGTGTTTGTACTATTTCCTACTTTTCCCCGCAAATGTTTTTCATACTTGATCAGAAAAGTGGGATTAATATCCTGAAACGTTAACTCTGTACCGGGGTGAAATTGTTGAAGTTTTGTTATCACGGATTTGTGGCTCTTGTAACTTGCAATCTGGCCCGCCCGCAAATATGTTTGAACGCTTTCGCTGGCAAATGAAAAAAAGTCAGTTGGTTTCTTACCATATATCTTTTCCTTTAAAGCATGAGTGCTTAGCGATTTTGAAATTGTTTCGTGCTCAAAGACTTTGTCTTGTAGTTCTGCAAATTTGTTTGAAATAAAAGAATTTAATCTTTTACTGTTGGGGAAACTGGACTTGATATTATGTTGTTTCAAGTCCCAGAATTTTTCTGGAAGCATAATTCCCGTCGTTACATAATTAATTCTTCTGTCCTTGATGATACGGAGATGAATTGGAGCTTCTTTTTTGCGATTGAGTTTATCTCTTCTGAAAATGATTGCAACAGTTGCCATGTAGAATATTTTTATTTTAGCACAAGATACAACATTAAAAGATGAACGGGGTAAACAATGGGGTAAACATTTTCAACATTTTGCTTCGTTTTACTAACACTCCTTTCCATTGCTATTTGTTGAAACAGTTATGTATCACAGTTTACAAAGCAACTAAAGGAAAAATGAGGAAATTTGAGGAACGAAAAGTAGTCCCGGTGAGACTACTAAAGTTTATCAAATTCAGGAACCAGCCTTCAAAAACGGCTGATGAAAATTATTACTACACTATATGTTTTCATTAATTTGATTTGTCCAATATTTTCACCCAGTGACCCCGGAGGCAGTTGATTCAATCATTGATTTTATAAGCTACGCTGATTCCGGTGTACGACAGCGGGGCAAACAACTGTATAATAAGATCAAAGGCAATAACTTCAGGCTCAATGGAAAAGAGAATGACTTTCTTATGGAGATTGAGAGTTCGGATGAATTACACTTCTATGATGTTAATCTTAGATTACTGAAGGAATCAGGCACCGTGCTCGCTGAGTGTAATTGCCCTTTCGCTGTGAAATACGAAAGTACTTGCAAGCATCAGGTAGCCGCTGCTCTTTGCTGGATTGATTATCTGCGTCCATTGCAGGAAAAGAGCAAGGTAAAATTGAAGGAACAGGAATATGAATTACCCTCGAAATCATCCGCTCAAAAAGTAATTCCGCAAGAAAAGAATATCACGGGGAGTTTTATTTTCAATATCCGCTCGATGGAGTACTGGCATATTTCATCCTATCTGAACATACGCATACCTTCCTGGAAGATAAAAACCAAATGCACTCCTATAGAGAATAGCATCGAAAAGAAGGTAGAAGCATTTGATGATTTATCCCATACAGAGGCCCGTTACGCCGGTAGGGACAAACTGCGGATCACATGCAATTGCGGAGCGCTCACGCAATACTGGTTGTGTGATCATGCTTCAGATCTGCTGCTAGCGGCTGGTGCGAAATTCGGAGCCTACTATTTCAGAATATTTGATGACTATTCAAAGGAAATTAAAGCAGTATTTGACTCCTACCATCTTTCACAAAATGATCCTGTTACGAGTCATTTCAAGTTCGGCTTTGATGCACATGGAAACTTTATTGTCACCGAAAAGCCTGCGGGGTTAATTAAGCCCGGTGATGAGCAAGTCTGGAATCAGATCAGCCGGATTCTTATGGCTGATAAGCAACAGGAGGTGGTTCCGCAAAAAATATTAAATATCCCCGAGGGTTTTAAACATGCCGGGCTTCTCATCATGGTTGATGGCAAGTATGCATCCCGGATATGGATCGAGGCACTCGTTTTTTATGAAAAGAAAGGAAAGGAAATGGTTACCAGGCATGAGCTTCGCCAACCGGAGGATCTATTCCTCTTTCATGATTTTCCTGAGTCGGTTTTAAAAAAATTTGAAAGCCTCACTGAAACAGCATTTCGAAAGCTTTTTGCACATTCCGGCTACGGCTACATTTCAAATTTCATTAATCCCTTTTCTCAGCTTTCCGGCGACGCTGCAAAGGTGGTGGAGGACAAATTTCTTGAAGTGCTCGATAGCAGCCGGGAATTTCTTTCTTCGTATCCCCATTTGTATATCCTGAAAGCAAATCAAAAGTTTAACAGAAATAATCTCATTCAAGTTTCATTCAGCTCCTTTATTCCGCGGTTGAATTTTTCTGTTACACGGGAGAATCCTTTCCTCTGTCTAAATGCATTCATCTCAATTGCCGAACAGCAATTTCAGCTTACCGATTTTGTAAATCACAATAATCTTTTGTTGCAAAAGGATAAAACACTCTACCGGATACCTGATAATGACATAAAAGTATATGGTCTTTTTCAAAAAGGAAGAATCATGATTCATCAAAATGAAAGCACAGCTTTCGTAAAACAGATAATACTTCCTCTAGTCAAAAATTATCAGGTGGAACTTAATGGCGTAATAAAATTTCAAATCGTTAATGCTGACCCGTTGCCGGCGATTTATCTGAGTGAGCTGAATGATCTATATCTTCTGCTGAAACCCAAATGGAAATACGACCACGTCGAAGTTTCTCCTGATGATCTTGTCGGGCAGATGGTGCTTATTGAAGAAACCTTTTACAAGGTGAGCCGCAAGGTGGATAAAGAAGAAGAGCTCATGCAACTGATCCGGGCACAGCATCCGATGTTTTCACGCCAGCCAAACGGATTTTTTTATCTGCCCCTGGGTGAGGCAATAAGAAAAAACTGGTTTCTTGACTTTTATCATCACATGCAGGAAAATCAGGTTGTTGTTTATGGAATCAAAGACCTTAAGAAATTCAGATACAATACCAGCAAGGCGGATTTTTCGGTGAGCGCTTCGTCGGGTATTGACTGGTTTGATGTTAAGATCCGGATAAGCTTTGGTGAAACCATTGTTCCGCTGAATGATTTAAAAAAAGCAGCTATAGCAGGTCAGAATTATGTTCTGCTCAGTGATGGTACTATTGGCATGCTGCCGGAAGAATGGGTACACCGGTTTAGTATGATACTGAAGATTGGCGAGTTAAGGGATGACCATCTCCAGGTTTCAAAATTTCACTGGACTCTTATTGATGAGCTCCACATGCAACTCAATAATGAGGCGCTCATGCTGGAACTGAATGAAAAAAGGAAGCGGCTCAGCAATATTGGAAGGCATGGTGAAGTCAGTGTGCCGGAAGCAGTAAAAGCTTCGCTGCGCGACTACCAGCATGCGGGATTTCAATGGCTCTGCCTGCTTGATCACCTCGGCTGGGGTGGATGTCTGGCTGACGATATGGGCCTGGGGAAAACCCTGCAGACACTTACTTTCCTGCAGCACCTGAAAGAAAAAGATAAGGGCGTCACACACCTGATTGTCTGCCCAACCTCACTCATATTCAACTGGGAAACAGAAATCAAAAAATTCACCCCCACACTCAATTATCATTTGCATTACGGAAATGACCGGGTGTTCAATGAGGAAGAATTCAATGCGCATGACATCATCATCACCAGTTACGGCATGATCAGAAGCGACATTGAGCACTTTTCTAAATTCAAATTTGGCTATGTGGTGCTTGACGAAAGCCAGTCAATAAAGAATCCATCGTCACAAATTTCGAAAGCAGTAACGTTGCTGCAAGCGCGAAATAAAATCATCCTGAGTGGCACGCCGGTTCAGAACAACACAATTGATCTGTTTTCACAAATGCATTTTCTCAACCACGGGATGCTCGGCAGTATGAATTTTTTCAAAACCGAATTTGCAACTCCCATTGATAAATATGGCGACAAGGAAAAGACGGATCAGCTGCGCAGGCTCATTTATCCCTTCCTTTTAAGGAGAACCAAGGAGCAGGTGGCAAAAGACCTCCCAGATAAAACTGAAACCATTTTGTGGTGCGAGATGGAAAAGGAGCAGCGAAAAATTTATGACCGCTTCAAAGATCATTACCGTGAGAGCATCATGAAGCGGATAGAAAAGGAAGGCATGAACAAAAGCAGCATTTATGTGCTTCAAGGCCTTTTGAAGCTGCGTCAGATTTGTGATTCTCCTTCGCTTCTGAATGAGGAAGAAAAATTTCCAAATGTATCGGTTAAGCTAACTGAGCTCATGCGCGAGGTAGAAGAAAATACAGGAAATCACAAGGCGCTTATTTTCTCCCAGTTCGTTACGATGCTATCGCTGGTAGAAGAACAATTAAAGCTTCGGAACATGAAATATGCATACCTCGATGGAAAAACAAAGGCAGAAAAGCGGATAGAGGCAGTGAAGGAATTTCAACGCAATGACGATCTTAAGCTTTTTTTGATTTCACTGAAAGCCGGAGGGCTGGGACTTAATCTTACCGCAGCAGACTACGTCTATCTGGTTGATCCGTGGTGGAATCCGGCAGTAGAACAACAGGCCATTGACCGCACACACCGCATTGGCCAGGCTAAAAATATTTTCGCTTATAAAATGATTTGCAAAAACACAGTGGAAGAAAAAATACTTACTCTTCAGCAAAAGAAAAAAGCACTTTCCTCTGAGCTGATCGCAGATGAAACCGGCTTTGTGAAAAAACTCACTATTGATGATGTCAGGTTTTTATTCAGTTAGCATAGGATATGCAAGACAAGGCTTAAAAAGCAAATACACAGACCTGCCTGAGTGTAATAATTTACATACATATTTGTATATCACTTTCTGGTTATTTGTTCATTAAGGAAGATTTCTCCCGTTCAGCGTTAAATAAAACAAATTAAATAAATTCCGGAATATGCGGCATGATTATCATTCTACTTTAGATTCTAAAACTGAATTTAAGTGACTGATGCGACAATATTAAAGCTGGTTAGAAGCGGTAACCGCCTTGGAATAAAGGGGTTATACGATAAATATTCTGTTCAGTTCCTCCATTTCATAAAAAAGGTGATGCCTCATTTGCATCATGAAAAAGCACAAGAGGTGATATTGCATGTTATAATCCGTACCTGGATCAACAGAAGGCACCTTCCTGATTCTGAGTCCAAGCTTTATCCCTGGATGGTATCACTCTTGCATAAAGAAGTGAAGCGATATGCATCACTGCCAGGTTGAGAATGATTTTATTTTAAGATCAATTCTGTTTCATTCCCGGTTGCATAAAATTGTAAAACAATGTATTTTTAAAAAAAATTATTATGGAACCGAACTCCGGAAAAATTGAAATGCGTACCCTAAGTTCCTGCTTAAGCAAGTTGAAGGAAGATGGTTATATTGAAAATTTCATGGTGAATGAGTACGGCTTACGGGCACTTGATTCGGAAAAATATTATACACCTGCGGAAATTAAAATAACCAATTTCTTTCGCTTCGAGGGTGAAAGCGATCCCGGTGACAGCTCTATTTTATATTCTATTGAAACAAATGATGGTATAAAAGGTACTCTTTCAGATGCCTTTGGGGCTTACGGGGATGAACATGTGATGCAATTTATGACATCTGTTGAAGAAATCATGAAGAAAACTTTGCCGAAGCCCGGCAGTACCGAATCAGCAAACCTCTGACCTTCAAATCTCCCGTCAATTGAAATTTTACTGATTCTTCTCCTCTGCTGATCACGGCATTATCGTTGTGGAAAATACGGGTTATCCCCAGGCTCACCTTCATATATGGTTCATCCAAGATTTATGTTTTTTTCAAGAATTTACATTTATGAGTGATACCATTCGTATTTTTTTTGTGGATGATGATGAAGATGAATTTATCATTCTGGAAGATTTTTTAAAAGAAATTCCTGATCAGAAATACAGCATTGACTGGGTGCCCACATTTGATAAGGCCGTTGAAAAAATCAACAGTGCTCCATTTGATTACGATATCTGTTTATTTGATTATCGCCTTGGGATTTTTACAGGCCTGGAACTGATCAAACATCTGCAGGATAATAATTTAACTGTGCCTTCAATACTATTAACCGGTCAGGGCGATAGTAAGGTGGACAAAGAAGCAATGAAAATCGGTGCTTCGGATTACCTGGTTAAGGGAAAAATTGATTCAAATCTACTGGAAAGAAGCATCAGATATTCGATCAATCAGTTTAAAATACAACAGCAGCTATTAGAGCACGAAAAAAATTTACGTGAATCTGAGAAATTTGCTATAACAGGGCGCATTGCTCTGGTAATTGCACATGAGGTTCGCAACCCACTGACTAATATCAAATTAGCCCTTTACCAGCTTCGCGAGGAACTTAATATTACAGATCAGAATATATTGCTGCTTTACGATATTGCAGAGCGAAACACTGATCGCATCAATCAGCTCATTACAAACCTGTTGGAGTCCACCAAATTTTCACAGCTTAAAATGGAAAATATTTCCGTCAACCGGCTTATTGATGAAACTATCGCACTCGCTGCGGACAGGATAGAGCTTCAGGGGGTTAAGGTTATAAGGCATTATGCCGGTGATATCTGTGACATCAGTGTTGATAAAGAAAAAATAAAGATTGCCCTTCTGAATATTATAGTAAACAGTATTGAGGCGATGGAAAAAAACATGGGCATCCTTTCCGTTTTTACCAGCACCAAAAATGATAAATGTGTACTAACTATAAAAGATAATGGTAAGGGTATTGAAAAGGAAGAACTTAACAGAATTTTTGAGCCCTATTTTACCGGCAAGGAAAAAGGTATAGGATTGGGACTTACATCTACCCAAACTATCATCTATAATCACAGCGGTACAATCCAGGTTGAAAGCCAGGTATCACGGGGAACTACTTTTACCATTAGTTTTGATTTTGCCTCACATAAGCCTGCTTCGTTAGGAAGTGAGCCTTCAGCCGCATAAATCCTGATGTCGGATATTCGCAGAGATTAAAAAATAATATCATCATCAATTTGTTTTTTTGCGCATTCAATTTTTGCAGTTAGTCTAAAATCGTTTTTGAATATGGCTTCGATACTAATTATTGATGATGATGTGGAGATCTGTCTGCTACTAAGCAGGTATTTAACCAAGCATACATACAATGTTGAAACTGCACAGCGGGGTGCTACCGGACTGGAAAAATTTGCCGCGCAACCATTTGATATAGTCCTGAGCGATTTCCGGCTTGGTGATACAGACGGCAGGCAAATACTTCAAAAAATTAAACAACTAAAAGCTCATGTTCCGGTTATCATTATTACAGGTTATTCAGATATTAAAGTGGCGGTGGATGTAATGAAGCTCGGGGCATTTGATTATATTACCAAGCCTCTTATCCCGGAAGAAGTCCTGAATATTATCGAAAAGGCATTAAATCAAAAATTACCCGCAGACAGGCAAAAAACGGGGGGCTCAAAAGAGCAACAGCAGGAAAAACCAAGAACTGAAACCAATGAAGAGGAATATTTCAAAAGCAACAGTGGTGAATCAAATGCGCTCTACAGGCAGATAAAGTTAATTGCCCCCACCAATTACAGTGTCATACTCAATGGTGAAAGCGGGACAGGTAAAGAGGTTGTAGCCAGAACCATTCATAGTCTGAGCAGCCGGAGTAATGAACCATTTATTGCCATGGATTGCGGAACGTTAACCAGGGAACTGGCAGGCAGTGAACTTTTTGGACATGAAAAAGGATCATTTACCGGCGCAGTGCTCAGCAAAGCAGGTCATTTTGAACTTGCCGATAAAGGAACTCTCTTTCTCGATGAGGTAGCCAATCTGCCCTATGATGTGCAGGCAACTCTTCTCCGGGTAATACAGGAGCGAAAAATCAGAAGAGTAGGCGGAGTTAAAGAAATGGAAGTGGACGTCAGGCTCATTGTTGCCTCCAATGAAAATCTGCAGGATGCATTCAAAAGAGGAAAATTCAGGGAAGATCTTTATCATCGCTTTAATGAATTCAGCATTGATCTGCCTCCCTTGAGAATGCGCAAAAAAGATATAATGGAATTTGCAGAATTTTTCCTGAATAAAGCGAGCAGGGAATTAAATAAATCTGTAGAGGGATTCGACGATGAGGTTAAAAAAATATTTCTTAACTATTCATGGCCGGGGAACTTGAGGGAGATGCGAAACATAGTAAGAAGGGCGGTTTTACTCAACGAAGGCAATGTAATACATGCCCAAAGCCTTCCTTTTGAAATTGGCTTTGAGAACCAGTCGTCTGATTACAATTCTACCGGCAGTGAAAAGAAAAACAATGATAAAACCTCTTTAAAATCCGCCGCAAGGGAGGCGGAATATGAAACGATTAAAAGAATTCTGAAACAGGTGAACTATAATAAAACCAAGGCAGCAGAAATCTTAAACATTGACCGAAAAACGCTGTACAATAAATTAAGAGAATATAACCTGCTTAAGAGTTGACTAAGGTTGTAACTCTTTAATTCTATCCAGATTAAAGATTCCAGTCGGGTGTTACAATGGGTTTCTTCCTCTTATGATATTTATTAGAATTGCAATGATTGCAAGAACGAGCAAAGCGTGTATCAACGAGGTGGCGCCATAGGCAAAAAAGCCAATAGCCCAGCCAATGATAAGCAACACGGCAATAATGTAAAGCAGATTGTTCATGGAAACTTGTTTCAAATAGAAAATAACTATCGTGCCTCCAAATTCCTCTCAGTGCACCCGGTAATCTTCTCCGCTTATTACTTTGATCCATGGCCTGTTAGGAGTTGTTTGGAAATAAATAGAAACTTGAAATTTTAATGTTTCGACAATCAGTCCAACTCTCGCTAAGTTCACCGATAAACTTTCTGATTGAATTCCAATCCGTTTCTTAAATACTAAAACTTTTTTGATATCTGAATGGAAATATTATTTTCTTAATTAATAAATTTGAGAAATATTCGCCTCATTTTGGGGAGGTCAAACCCATATTGCTTAATAATTTGTTATATTTAATGGGTTCATTCAAGCGATATGTGTTCTTAAATGTTAAATGGCGAGCAGTAAATCAACTTATTCCGATGATCTGTTACAGAAGGAAGTGAAGTGAATATATTGAAGGAAGGTTCAAACATTATATGAATTATAGGATACGGTGCGAATTGGTCAATGTTTCAATAGCTGCAGCACATCAAGTTGTAATCCGGGAGGGGGATCATTATATTTAAAGTTTGGGAATAAAAAAAGGGAAATTATTTTCTGGCAAACTTTTCATTAAAGTAATTTTATTATTCATTTTAAAAATCAAAACCATTTCATTATGAAGACATCAAATGTAATTGCAGGATTACTCCTCGGGATAATCGCCGGAGCAGCGCTAGGAGTCCTTTATGCACCGGATAAGGGTACTGAAACCCGCAGAAGAATTACTAGGAAAGGAACTGATTTAGCTGATATGCTGAAAGATAAGATCGGTGGTCTTGTTGATGCCGCTGTTAGTAAATATGAAGACATGCGCGGCTATGCTGATGAGGAAGGGGAAGCAGCACGTGAAAACACTACTGTTTAATAATTCATTTTTAACAAAATCGAAACAACAAAACTTATTTCCATGGACGAAAATAAAAAAACTATTGAGGTTTTAAATGATCTTGTTCGTATTAATCAGGATCGGGTAAACGGTTATGAAAAGGCTGCTGATGAGTGCAAAGATGCTGACATGGATTTGAAAACTTTGTTCACCAAGATGGCTAGTGACAGCCGTAAATACAAGGCAGAGCTATCTTCACAGGTTAGTCAGCTTGGAGGCGATCCCGCTACTGACACTACCCAATCAGGAAAAATATACCGGGTCTGGATGGATGTTAAAGCGACATTCAGCGGTAAGGATCGGCACGCCATTTTAAGCTCGTGCGAATTTGGTGAGGATGCAGCGCAGCGGGCTTATGACCAGGCATTATCTTCAGATGCTGATTTGCCGGCAGATATTCGTCAACTGATCGTGACTCAGCAATCCGCATTGAAAACAGCGCATGATGAAATCAAAAAATTAAGAGATATTACAAAGGGATAAATAATTATTTTTACACCAAAACAAAAACCAATGAAAACCCAATCTAAAATTTTAGGACTGTATACTTTTCTTGTCGTTCTGATGTTCGCATTTACTGCATGTGATACTGGTCCCAAGGAAAGTAAAGAGGTAGCTGAGGATCAGAATGATGAAAAATTTGATACCCATAGCAAGGAGAAGGATGCACAGCTCATGGTTGATCTTGTTGCTGCACAATATCGTGAAATCCGTCTCTCAAAGTATGCTCAGATGAAATCATCTAATGCGGATGTGAAGGGGATGGCAGATATGATGGTAACAGATCATACTGCAATGCTCGGAAGCTTGCAATCCCTGGCAACTCAGAAATCGATCTCTGTTCCCAACGAAGATTCAACCATGGTGAACAATAAAATAGATAACTGGAAAGATGATAAGCCCATGGAATTTGACAAGGAATGGACTAATGAAATGGTCAGCATGCATAAAGATGATGTTGATAAAATGCAAAATGCTGTTAATGATAATGATTGCGATGCAGATATCAAAAATCTGCTCAACAGTTCACTGCCTACTGTTCGCACCCATCTTGATAAACTTAATCAAATGGATGAAATGATGGACAAAATGAAATAATTATCAGATACGCCTTTCTTAACATTTACTGTTAAGCTTCCTCTTTAATGAAGTTGATGGCAAAGATTGAAAGCTGAAGGGCGCAGGTGGAAACACTTGCGCCTCTTTTTTTTCACCTATTAAAGTGCATTATGGAAAAACAACCACCGCAAGCCCTTCCGCATGTTACCGCCGGCTCAAATATCTCCTACTGGATTGATAGTATGGAACCGATAAAAACGACACGGCTGAATGAAAATTTGAAAACTGATGTGGTGGTCATAGGTGGAGGTATTGCCGGCGTCACGATCGCCTACCAACTATTAAGATCAGGTCAAAAAGTTGTTTTAATAGAAGATGGTTTTATTGGAAGCGGCGAAACCGGAAGAACTACTGCCCACCTCGTGAATGCACTTGATGATCGTTATTATGACCTGCAGCGGATATTCGGAAATGAAAATGCCGGACTTATTGCGCAAAGCCATACTTCAGCGATAGCATTCATTGAAGAACTGGTAAAAAAGGAAAATATTGACTGCGATTTCACGCGGGTGGATGGATATCTCTTTCTTCATCCCTCAGATAATAAAGATTCAATCGAAAAAGAATTGCGCGCCGCAAGGGAATCCGGAGTTGATGTTGAGGAGGTAAGCGAGGTTCCTGGCATTGTGTACACCGAAACGCCCGCCATAAAATTCTTAAGACAGGCAAAATTTCATCCGCTGAAATACCTTGCAGGCTTATGCAAAGCCATTACCCGGGACGGAGGAGAGATTTTTACTTCGACCCATGCAAGGGAGATTGACCACACGGGCATAATTACCGATGAAGGCTTTACGGTACATGCTGATCATGTAGTTGTTGCAACAAACAGTCCGGTGAACAACAGGTTTGCCATGCACCTGAAGCAATTTGCTTACCGTTCGTATGTAATCGGTGCGCTGGTGGAAAAGGATTCTTTACCGGATGTACTATGGTGGGATACCGGTGACCATGAAATGAATGCAGACCTGCCGCCCTACCACTACGTTCGGCTCCAGCCATTTAATGACGAATTTGATCTGCTTATCAGTGGTGGTGAAGATCATCCCACCGGGTTAGCTGATGCCGTGGATTTTTCCGAAGAAACACGGTATGCAAAGCTCAAAGGGTGGACTGAAAGCAAATTCCCGATAGGTGAAATTATTTTTAAATGGTCGGGGCAGGTTATTGAACCTATGGATTCACTTGCCTATATCGGGCGCAATCCATTTGACAAGGATAATGTTTACATCGTAACCGGGGATTCAGGAAATGGGATGACGCATGGAACTATTGCCGGATTACTCATCACGGACCTGATAAATGGTAAGGAAAATCCGTGGGAAAAGTTATACAGTCCATCGAGATTTAAGTTTTTTAAGTCGGGAAAAATATTTTTGAAAGAGTTTATAGGCGGCCTTTTCGCATACATGAAAACCAATCCAAAGCATCCCGAAACTGTTGAGCTTTCATCAGTTAAAGAAGGTGAAGGAAAGATTGTTGAGCTGCAGGGAGAAAAGTTTGGAGTTCATCGTGACAAAGCAAACCAACTTCATATTGTTGCGGCAGAATGCACACACTTACAATGCATTAAATGGAATAATGATGAAAAGAGCTGGGATTGTCCGTGCCACGGCAGTCGCTTTACATACGATGGAAAAGT
>JBDSEA010000257.1:0-10340 GCA_039920305.1 Chitinophagales bacterium | reverse complement strand
ACGACCTGTTCGTACGCGATTTGTCACAACCAATGAAACCGGAAATAAAAATCAAATCATTATCGGAATTAATCGGTGCATACAAAACGACAATATCCAAACAAATTCACATTGCAGGATTATCCTGAATTTGCATGGCAGCGTTCATTTCACGATCATATCGTCCGAACTGAAGAATCGTACAACAATATTTCTGATTACATTTTGAATAATCCTTCAGCGTGGGGAGAAGATAAATTTTATGGAAAATAATTCCGCATCATTTCGCTCCAAAGTCTGGCCGCTCTGCGGCACTCAAAAGATTATGGTGTTCTATCGTTATCCGGGGGTTTCTCATCCTTTTTTAAATTTCTATTTATCAATCATCCGTATTCCCAACCTTCGGATGGGAAACACGGATTGCGCGTAAGGCACCTCCATAGAAGCGTGGCGGAAGCATCATATTGCTCACCCGCGGCAAATTCAGGATCAGTTCCATGATGTTCAGCACGGAAGAAGTAGAATACATGGTGGTGTGATCGGTGAATTTCCTTTCACCATTCCTCCGGCAACAAAGGCGATGCTCATCTGCATGATCAGTGGAAAAGAAAAAGGAAGGTTTGGTCAAGTATTCTCCGGAGTTGAATCATTAACTTTGTAAAAACATCTCCCAAAAACCATTCTTATGCAAACACTTGAGCTTGAAGTTGGAGAAGTAAACACAGCAGATCAGGTCATGGAATTTTTCAGGAGCAACAATTTAATTGCTGGAGATACCCTGCGGCTCTTAACGGATCAACAAAAGAAAAACCTGTCGCTGTTAACAGTGGTCGCATTCATTGCTATTGCCATCGAGCATTACTTTCTAAAAGAAAAACACGAGCATGAAAACAAAGGAGCGAAAATGCTTGACGATGTTTTCAACGGCAAAACGATAGAAGAGATAGAAAAGCAAATAGAATTTGAGTACGGAGTAAAGCTGGAAGTTGAGCAAAGTGAAGATGAAGAGCGGAGGGCAAGGGGAATACTTTCAAAGCATGGACTAAGCCATGCCTATGGTGACGATGAACCGGATTATTCAGACGCAGATATCAAAGAACCTAACCCTGACTATAAGGAATGGAGGAAGGTGAAATAATTCTAACGGTTCTTGAGTCTGATCAAAGCGGCAAGAACAGACCTACTTTGATTTTAAGAAAAGCGCCCCGCTACAATGATTATCTGGTCTGCGGTATCTCCTTGCAACTGCATCAGGAGATTAAAAATTTTGATCTGCTTCTTAACAGAAATCATCCCGATTTCTTATCCTGGGGATTAAAATACGATGGAGTGATTCGCTTGTTCTTACTCGGCATCATCCGCCATGATGAAGTGAAGGGAGCAATTGGAAAAGTGAGCAGCGAAACTTTTCACGAATTGTAAAAACGTCTCTCAGAGTATCTTGTGAAAAATTGAAGGACAACAATTCTTTCATCATCTCTTATTCAGCAACACGTTATCGATGATGTGTTTCTGTCGATATTCGGGTAGCCCTCTTGAGTTACCTAACCAAGGGCAAACATGGTTGACTAAAAAATATGTTGTCAGGAGATTATTAAGTCAGTAACATTGAAACAGGAATGAACCTTTTTTTATCGGCGGGTGTCTCCACCCGCCGAAACATTATCAAAATTCTTTCCTACTAACTGAAGTATTAATCTTCCCTACTCAAACATCACCTTCATCACCACCCTCTTTTCTCCTGCAGCAACAGAAACAAAGTACATTCCATGGGCTACGTTACCCAGGTAAATTTCCTTCTTACCGGTGGAAGAAGAAATGTGCTCCTCTGATGCAAAGACTTTTTGCCCAAGCGAGTTTGTCACCTCCACTAAGAACTTATTGGTGGTTAAACCATTCAGCCATTCAATTGAAAAGCTGCCGTTGGAGAGACTGGGAGTAATCAGGATAGATTCATCATTGAGCTCAATGATACCTGAAATAAGCACCTCAATGCTCGAGGAGCTTGCACAACCACTCGTATCCATAACCAATACCGTATACAAACCCGATTGGATTACAGTATAGGATTGATTCGTGGCACCGGGGATATCATAAGAGTTGTATTGCCATTGATATGCATAAGCCGGACTGGAGGTGAGCACATAACCATTTTGCGTGATGGTGGGCAACGGTGGTGTAGAATATACCGTGATGTAATTGCTGTGAGTCAGGGTGTCAATTCCATTTGCATTGGTGGTAATCAGCGTTACATCATATATTCCGGGTATACTATAACAGATGCTCGCCGGGTTTTGATCCGTTGAAGTTGACGGACTTCCACCGGGGAAAGACCATTGCCATGCAGTGGGATTGTTGGTGGATTGATCCTCATAACTAACACAAAACTTTTCGCAGACCGAAGGGTCAGTCGCAGCAAAGCTGATATACGGGCTTACTGTAAGAGTGTCTGCAGCCTTGCAACCATTGGAGTTTGAAACCACCACCACATAAGTTCCCGTTTGACTGATGAGAAGCGTTTGAGAAGTAGCCCCGGGAATGATGATCCCATCGAGATACCATTGATAACCATTTGCAGAAGTAGATGTCAATGTATCCAGGTTCTGTGTGATGACCGGTGGTATTGGTAATGCATGGACAGTGATTGTTTTAGTACCACTGCTCTGGCCGCAGTCATTCAAGGCAAATAAATCCAGGTGAGCTGTTCCCACCGTATCAAAAACCACGGTGACCTCATTGTTCGCTGTGTCTATGATATTTAACAGTGTTCCTGTCCATTCGTAATAAGTTCCTGCGAGAAATGTAGTAGTGTATGTCACGGTATCACCCACGCACACACTGGCCGGGCCAGTGATTACCTGTGAAGGAACACCAATCACCTGTACATACACAGTGTCACTCCAGGGTCCTACGCAACCATAATTTAATTCCCGCACCGTAAACCAGTAGGTTCCAATGGGTGCACCATTCCAATTGATCAGGAGTGGATTATAATCCCAGATGAATGGCTGACCGTAATTGAATGAAGGAGAATACCATTCATATTGTGAACCCTTGGTGTAAAAATTAAACGGGTTAATGGTGATACCGGAAATCACATTGTTGCAGACAAGCGTATCGTCAGGGGTGATGGTGGGTGGAATGGAATCCGGATGGCCAATGGTAAGATGAATGAGCGATCCTAAGCTATCGTAGGACGGTGAGGGATTCGTAGCGATCACCCGCATGTAATAAAGTCCTACCCCCGGCGAACCGATTAACGGAATAAGCTGGTTTAAACCCGGAATACTCAGAGTCATGTCGCAGCTTGTTGTGGATGCAATGGATCCTAACCCGCCGGTATTCAAAATAGCATAGGTTTTTGAGCTCAACACCTGCACTTTAAACTCATTTCCGGGAAGGTAAGTGGTGCTGTTGTTCCAGGTATTTACCTCAACGTGGATGGTGGTATCTACACCAACATTGTCGCTGATGCAGACGCTGATGTCCTGCGTGTTATTGGTAGTAACATCACAATGATGTATGCAGAAAGGTCCCCACGGACCGCCATTGACAGCAGGGGCGGTGGAACGAACCCTCACCATATACCCGCAGCCGTCAGGTACGTCTGGCACCAGTCCTGATACAATACCCGGAGGGGAGCCATACATAGGATCATACGTGTTGTAGTCAAGAGCGGAATTGATGAGGGTTGGAGTGGTGAAATCTCCAACGGAATCACTCAGCTCAGCCACGTATTGATTATTGAAAACATATACGCCTGTAGAATAAAACGGAACATCAATCACACTTTGCACGCACAAGGTATCCGGGCCATACGTCACCACCGGTTGAAGTGTGGTGATCACATTGGGGCATGATGCGACCTCGAAGCAAACACTGGCCGTGCCTGTGAAGGAAGGCAGCGGGGAAACACGTGTGATTCGCACCTCATAGCAACTTCCGGGTGGGGTAACAGATGGGATGATGGCCGCAATACCGCCAGACATGGTACCGGCAAAAATATTGAACACCCCAAGGTCAGTGGGATTCGAAAAATTTCCACTGGAATTTGACATCTGAATATCATAGGTGCCATCGCACAGGGAGTCAGACAATTCCCAATAGATAAAAAGATACCCTCCCTGGCAAACGGGATCCGGCGACACGCTTGTAATGGTTATGTCTACCGGATTATTTACATCATCATAGGTCCCTACCACAATAATGTCATCTATACCAAAACCAAGAGAAGCAACGGCGCCTGTGCCATTTACCCAGCGCCATGCAAATCGTAAATCAAGCTGGTTGTTGAAAGCGGGATCGGTAACGATTTCATATTTCCAGAGTGACTGACCGTAATAAGCGCTCTGTCCGGTCTGGATCCATGTGCTGCCACCATCAATGCTGTAATAAAGTTCCAGGTTATCGCTTGCATTTCCTTCCCCAATATAAAAAAATGTGAGTGTTACATCCGTTAGTGAGAGTGTACAGAAACTCGTGTTCATAATAACCATCTGATCACTCGCGCTGTTGGGATCATAGTTCGCGTTCGTACAGGTGCCCGCGCTGTTTACATCATGCACGTGGAGGTAATTACTGAATGGCGCTCCGGCAATGGTGCCACTCAGCGTTTGCGTTTCATCGGGTGTGTCCTGGTATAACCCATTTCCGGAATAATTACTGTTGATGATCCATTGATTGGGACCAGTAGCAGTGCTTACGTTCGTAGGGGTGTTGAGCGTAAATCCCGGGGTGCCCGCATTAAAATCTTCATAGTATAGTTGTATCACCTGCTGCGCAGAAATACGTGCGAATGGCAGCGATATCAATATTGCAAGAGCAGAAGTTTGAAGAAAGAGCCGGGTAAATTGATTTTTCATAAGCGGGAATTTTTTTCCTGTGATTGTTTGTTCAGCAGCTGAAGTCTGAAAGAGTAAACTTAAAGAATTAATCCATATGCAGGGAGTGTTTCGCTAATTTCAACTGATCAACTGGTGCGCATCTTTATTACAGAAGTGCAATACATGATAAGAGTGAAGTCACTAGAGCAAATTCACTTTGCGGGTTTTATTGAAAATAATTCTTCCTCCGCCTTCTCTGAGATCTGGCCTTTGTGCAACACCTGCGTGTAGCTGGAGCTGGCTAAGGAGGTTACTTGCACAATTGATCCTGGCTACTGTTCTGAAAATGGCAGTTGAAGTTCGAACCGGCACACAAAAAGGGACAGCATCAATTGTTGCGATACATTTCGTGAGAAGACATGACAATTGATGCAGAAGGAATTTGCTTCAATGGATTCCATCCACAAATGGTTTAATTAACTTCGGGAAATAAATATTCGTTCCAAGTTATACGATTCAATAAGCATTGATGATGAAGTAATGAGCGGCGCACCGATTTTTGTAGTCACATGGGTTCCTATTCAAAGCCCCGCGCTGGCGCATGTCTGTGACGCGTGCCTATTTAGTATAAAGGGATACACGTGCGATTTCTATGGTTCAAACAAGTGGCTGAAAATCTTTTATTGCTTTATAAAGCTGCATGTGAATTTCTTGCCTGCTGCATCACATGCTTCGACAAAATATTCCCCATAAGGAAATGCTGATACTGGCAATGTAAGTTCACTTGTGAATGAAATAAAATCTGCAATTATCTTTCCCGATGCATTCCACACTATCACCTTCAGTGGCAATGTTGTATTTGAAATATGAAGGGTCACTCGTTCATTTGCAGGATTGGGCATCACCATAATGCCCCCTTCGTGGAGAGTTTCATTACCATAATTTTCACGCGCCCAAGGATTAATTGTGAGATCAACCAGTGAAACATTGTCAATGTTGATTGCACCTCCTTTTGCAATCTCATCGGACATCGGGTGCAATGCAATTGTTACAACACCTTTTTTGTCTGCATGCTTGTATTGCCGGTGACCTCCCATTTGGCGATCAAGATACCAACCATCTCCTTCAATCATCTTGATTGCTTCCTTTACCCTCATGCATGACAAACGTACTGGAAATTTTGTTCACTTCTACGATGTCTCCTGTCTCTTACGTTTGCCTTTTGACAAAAGATTGATTTAACTTCGGGAATAAATCTTCAATCCATTAAACTGAGCAATGAAATTCTATGTAGATACATCAGTTTGGGGTGGTCATGAGGATGAAGAGTTTGGAGAATGGACTATTCCTTTCTTTCAACAAGCCAGAGGGGGAATGTTTACGATTGTATTATCTGATCTTACTTTACGTGAGCTTTCAAAAGCTCCCGAAAGATTACAATCACTTACTCAAACTATTCCTGATAGGTTCCTGGACCTTGTCGTAATTACTGAAGAAGCAGAATATCTGGGAAAAAGATATATCAGCGAAGGCGCACTTACTCATAAATTTGAAAGTGATGCGCAACACATTGCTATGGCTACCATTTTAAAAGTTGATAGCCTTGTAAGCTGGAACTTCAGGCATATGGTAAACTTTTTTCGCATCAAGCAGTATAATTCAATTAATCTTAAATTTGGCTATTAGATAATTGATATAAGAACTCCTAAAGAAGTATTACATGGAAACGAAGGATAAAAAGAAATTCAAAGCAGTCGAATACATGCGTGAGGTTCGTAACGATCTTGCTGATCTTTATCATTCAGACAGGGATCGCTATTTTGCAGAATTGAAACAATCAATAGATAACTTTCTAAAGCAAAGAGATAAGCAGCAATTGCATCCACCGGAAGAATTACAGGGCTAAGTTTAAACTGTTTTTTCTTCCTTGCAAATTCGTCCTACGACTGCGCATAGCATATCTTCGCGGCAATCATGCAATCCATTAGAAATATCGCCATCATTGCACATGTTGATCATGGCAAAACAACCCTTGTTGATAAAATTCTTCACCAGTCAAACCTTTTCCGTGAAAACCAGGATACAGGCGACCTGATCCTCGACAGCAACCCTCTGGAGCGTGAGCGTGGCATCACCATTCTGGCTAAAAACGTAAGCGTTCGCTACGGCGATACCAAGATCAACATCATTGACACTCCCGGCCACGCCGATTTCGGCGGTGAGGTAGAGCGCGTGCTCAACATGGCTGATGGCGTTTTATTGCTGGTAGATGCTTTTGAAGGAGCCATGCCGCAAACGCGGTTTGTGCTGCAGAAGGCGCTGGAACTTGGCAAGAAAGCCATCGTAGTGATCAATAAAGTAGATAAGGAAAATTGTCATCCTGATATCGTTCACGACCAGATCTTCGAACTGTTTTATCATCTCAATGCCACCGAAGACCAGCTTAACTTCCCTACGCTGTTCGGTTCTTCCAAATTCGGATGGATGAGTGATGACTGGCAGAAACCCACCGATAACCTGATCCCGCTTTTCGAGGCAATTATCAATCATATTCCTGCTCCGCTGGTGCTCGAAGGAACACCGCAGATGCAGATCACATCCATAGATTATTCATCCTACACCGGTAGAATTGCAATCGGCAGAATACTGCGTGGCAGTTTGAAGGAGGGCATGCCCGTAAGCCTGGTAAAGCGCGATGGAGTCACCATTACAAAATCACGCATCAAGGAGCTTTACACATTTGAAGGCCTGGCAAGAAAGAAAGCACAAGAGGTAGAAGCAGGTGATATCTGCGCCATTTTCGGCATTGAAAATTTCGAGATCGGTGATACCGTAGCGGATTACGAAAACCCTGAGGGCTTAAAACCCATTGCAATTGATGAGCCCACCATGAGCATGTTGTTCACGATAAACAACTCACCTTTTTTTGGTAAGGAAGGAAAGTTCGTGACCTCACGCCATCTGCGCGACCGCCTGGAAAAAGAGATTGAAAAGAATCTTGCTCTTCGCATTGAGGACACTGAATCACCCGACGCTATCCTGGTTTACGGCAGAGGTATTCTTCACCTATCCATTCTCATCGAAACCATGCGGCGGGAAGGATTTGAATTACAGGTGGGCCAGCCGAAGGTAATTGTAAAAGAAATTGATGGGGTGAAGTGCGAGCCGATAGAAATATTAACTGTCAATACGCCTCCTGAATATTCAGGTAAAGCCATCGAGCTGGTCAGCGCACGTAAGGGAGAATTACTGGTGATGGAACCCAAGGGTGATATCCAGCATCTTGAATTCCAGATTCCGTCAAGAGGTCTTGTTGGTTTAAGAAACACGATGCTTACTGCAAGTGCCGGCGAAGCAATCATCGCCCATCGCTTCAGGGCATTCGAGCCATGGCGTGGAAATATCCCGGGGAGAAACAACGGTGTTCTGATCGCTATGGAGAAGGGAAGAGTTACTGCATATTCACTGGATAATCTACAGGATCGCGGTACCTTCTTTGTCGAAAATGCAGATGAGGTTTATGCCGGACAGGTGATCGGCGAGCACATTCGTCCCGGTGACTTGGTAGTCAACCCTGTGAAGATGAAGAAGCTCTCCAACATGCGTGCTTCAGGAACTGATGATGCGGCACGTATTGCACCCAAGATTGATCTTTCCCTGGAAGAATGCCTCGAATTTATACAGGAGGATGAATTTGTTGAAGTAACTCCCAAGTCGCTTCGCATCCGGAAAATTCAGCTCGATCATAATGACCGGGCGCGGAAGATCAAAGGATCTCTGGTTTCGGTGTGAGGTTGCTTTACTGAACATCCCTTGTTTGGTATATGATTACGAAGCAGGCTTTCACGATGGCACAATCATCGCAGTAATAAAGTTTATAGGTTAACTCTAAACATCTTTCGCATGAAGACTAAAATTGTTTCTCTCATACTTATTTCACTTATCATGCTTGCTGAAACCTCCTGCTTTATCAGAGTTCGTGCTAAGGTGCCGCGACCGCGTGCAAGAGTAAAAGTTCGTGTTTATACCCCGCCTTCTGATACTTTGCAGCAGGCAAATGCATTTGCCCCCTTTGATTCTCCGGATAATTTATTGTAACCTGAAATCCGTAACCCAGTGCCCTATGTTGGCTTTGTGTTAAATTTCATTCGCCTGGGTGATTGACGATCCTAATTTTGTATTGGTAAGGCAATTTTTTTTCACACTTGTCAATATAATTTATGTTTTCGCTGAAGACAAAATGGTTGTGTACTACCTTCATTTTTCTTAATTCAGTTTTCTTTTGCACTTCCTGTAATACCACTCCCGGTAAAGTTGAAAGCAACATACCAGATAGTTCACACCATTCACTGCCACAACAAACCTTAGTAGCAATAACAGCCGATACTTCAGAGCAACATAAAAAGTTTATTCGAAATAACTGGATGAATCTGATAAGGGTAAAAAAAGCAGGAGCCATAAAACAGGAAGGGATAATATTGGTATATATGACTTAAGGGTGGAGGTAGAAAATCCGCTTGATTATGAGATTGACTCTGTTACTCTTTTAGTCCCTTATTATGCTAATGGTGAATGCGTGAAGGCAGAATATGTAAGGCTGGATAAAATACCGGCGCGTGGTGAAAGAACGATGAAAGTACCGGACAATAAACTGGCGACGAGCTATCAGGTACAGGTACGCAAAGTTCATTCATCTGCACTTCAGTTATGTTTTGATATTGATGATTATGACAGGGAGGGCGAGGATCCTTACAAATGTAATTAAAGCTCATTGAGTTAAGTAAATACAGTTTGATCCTGAATGATGGTTAGTGCGACGGAAAATTTTTAAGCCATCACACCAAAGAGAACCGTATCTTCATTCTTCACTATTGCCGCACTTCTTTACCGATCGGATTTTTTTATGAAAAGAAAAATTCTCCAACTATTTTTTTTGAGAGGCATTGCGCGAAAGCAAGCCCCGCAGCACTGCGGGATTAGCGGGGCTTTCCTTTTCTTTCTTTTCATGGCCGGGTTTTCCTTCTTCTCTCCAAAACAATCCTATGGACAAAATCCTTTGGTGAAGCAATGGGATGCACGGTTTGGAGGCAGCGACTATGATTGGCTTCTTTCTCTCCAGCAAACTGCCGACGGGGGATATATCCTGGGCGGATATTCGGATTCAGGAATCAGCGGAGACAAAACACAGGCCAGCCAGGGCGGTTATGATTACTGGATTGTAAAGACCGATGCCGGTGGCGTAAAACAATGGGATGCACGATTTGGAGGCAGCAACGATGATTACCTTTTTTCTCTTCAGCAAACTGCCGATGGAGGATATATCCTGGGTGGATATTCCTGGTCAGGAATCAGCGGAGACAAAACACAGGCAAGCCAGGGCGCTAATGATTACTGGATTGTAAAGACCGATGCCGGTGGAGTAAAGCAATGGGATGCACGGTTTGGAGGCAGCAGCGATGAGTACTTTAATGCTCTTCAGCAAACTGCCGACGGGGGCTATATCCTGGGCGGATTTTCCTTGTCAGGCATCAGCGGAGA
>JBDSEA010000256.1:0-14622 GCA_039920305.1 Chitinophagales bacterium | reverse complement strand
TAATTATTAACACTGCAAATTTTAGATGTGAACCTGAAGAAATTCTGTAGTAATAATTTTTTAGTTGCAGGGAAATTGCTTCCAGGCAGATTTAAGAAATCATTTATTGAATGCTGAATTAAAGCTTAATACGGAATGCATTCCTTAGAAGGAAAGGATCATGGTATGCTCAGTTCCTTCGATGATATACTGAATACCGAAACCATAATTCATGCAAATCTGCCTTACCATGGCTAATCCCAGCCCGAGAGATTCAGAGGAAGGGCTGTTTTTCACAAACCGATCAAATAATATTTCTGTTGACATTCGTGCCGGCTCGCCTGAATTTGAAATGGACATTTTATTTCCGCCTATGTGAATTCTGATAAATCCTTTTTCATGATTATGCTTCAATGCATTTCCGATAAGATTATCAAAAAGTAAATCGACAAGTGACGGATTCATAATCAAAAAAGAACCTTCATCAAAATCCAGTGAAACAGAAATTTCTTTTTGCTGCAACATTTCATCCAGCATGGCCAGTTTGTTACGAAGAAATGTTGCAAGATGAATTCTTTCTATGCCGGTAAACTGATAATTCTCAATCCTGGTAAGGGTAAGTAAAGCTGAATTTAATTTTGAGAGCCGGGAAATTGCTTCATTGATGGCTTGAATTGAATTCATCTGCTCTTCATCCAACTGATCAGATTGAATGAGTATTTCAAGCTTACCACGGATAATTGACAGGGGCGTTTGTATTTCGTGAGAAGCGTTTTCAGTAAATTCTTTTAACCGGCTGTAATCCCTGTTGATTTTTTCGGTCATCCGGCTCAGTGACTGATTCAGCTCTTCGAATTCAGCTATTAATGAGTGTGAAAACGAAATTTGATTCTTACCTGTAAGGTCAAAAGCCCTCAGTTTCTGGAGGGTATCATTAAATGATTGCCAGATTTTTTTGGAAATGCTGCGATTAAAAAAATAAATAACGGCAATGAGTGCCAACATAAAAATGATGGTAAAAATTAACAGGGACACCAGAAGGTCATCTGATTCCAGTTTCGAGTGACTGAGCCTGATCAGGTAATGTTTGTGACCATTGCTAATCACAAAGGAGAGCTGACGATGCGGAATATATTCATCTTCAAATGTGTTGTAAATCAACGTGTCAACAATGCGCGGTTCCATTTCATAAGCAACAGCTATTTCGCTTACTTCAACGCGTACGCTTTTAAGATTTTGTGCTTCAGGCAATTCGCCATTCAGCTGAAAGGCCAGTGCAATCTGCTGCTGCTCATCCGCCATATTTTCATCCATATCAGAGTGAATGACATAACCAATCATGAAAAAAAGGAAAACGCAGCAAATGGTGAGCAACACAACCGAGCTAACCAGATACCTGCGATTGATTAATGAAAGAAGCTTCATTTTACCTGAAATTTGTAGCCAATGCCGTAGATGGTTTTGATACAATCCTCCCCGCCCTTCTCCAGAATTTTCTTTCGCAGGTTTTTCAGATGCGTATAGATGAAATCGAATGAATCAACAGCATCAATCTGATCCCCCCATAAATGTTCTGCAATCGCTTCTTTGGGAAGCACCCGGTTCATATTGGAGATGAAAAACAGGAGCAGGTCATATTCCTTCTTAGTGAGGGATATCTGCTCATTATTTACATAGGCAAGAAAGTTTTCAGGAATAATTTTAATATCACCCGCAATTATTTCTTTCTCGCCCTTGAAGTTTCTTCTGCGGATAATTGATTTAATACGTGCATTCAATTCCGACAGATGGAAGGGCTTGGTGAGGTAGTCGTCAGCTCCTAAATCGAGCCCGGTAAGTTTATCATCAAGAGAATTTTTTGCCGAGATGATGATGATGCCGGTTTCAGAATTTTTTTTTCGGAATTCTTTTATAAGGCTTAAGCCGCTTCCGCCCGGCAGCGTAATATCCGCTATTAAGCAGTCATAATTATAAACCAGCATCTTTTCGTCCGCTGAAAAAAAATCAGACGCGGATTCACACACAAAACCCTCTTTGGTGAGGTACTGCACCATTGATCCAAGTAATGCCGCCTCATCTTCAATCAGAAGCAATTTCACGGCCTAAATCTATTGATGAATTCTGAAGAAATTCTGGAGAGGCGGAACAGAACCCTGATCAGCATTATGTGAAATCATTGTGTTGGCAGTAACGATTGCCATTACAAGTGTTCCTATCTCCACCGTAAACATTTGCGGGTTACGGATCATGATGCGTGGTTGAACTTGATGAAGGCTTAAACGCTCCACGCACGATTGAGCTTTCAAACAGTGATGTTTTCTATTGACGTTTCATAATCTTAACTTTGATCTATGGATTCAGTTAATGAAAGGACGTTGTTGGATGAAGTAGTTGAAAAGCTTGTCTATATGTTTTTGTGAAAATTAAGTCCTATGGTTGTAACTTCTCAAAGGTTTGCTCTCCACAGAATAGTAGAGAGTTTAGGTTTTTCTTCAATAGATGAATTTGCTTTAGATCAAGCCCTGAAAAAATTATTTGAAGAGGTGAAAAAAAGTAATCACCGTATTGAATTTTTTGAAAAGAAGTACGGAATGAGCTATGAAGAATTCTCGAAAAATTTTCACGCCATAGACGAGGTTGAACTATTTGAAAAAGAAGATGACGGAATGGAATGGAGAACTGAACTGGTAGTGCTTCGCAACCTTGAAAAAGATTTAGCTGAACTTTCTCTATGATGGAATTGCTAAGGAAGTTTCCACTCATCATTTCTTCCTTCGAAATCATAGAAACAGAAGCCCGTGGAGGTGCAATTAAAAAAGTTGTTCGTATTGAAATTGTAGATGGAAGCATCTTGTTTGTTAAGGAAGTTTCAGTCGGTGATGAAATTGTTGATTACTCTTACCATTGGCAGAAGAATGACACTACATTGATTGTAAGGTGGGATACTTCCCCTTACCACCCGAAAATTTCTACACATCCCTTTCACAAACACATGTACAGCAAAAAGGAGGTTGAACCAAGTGAAGAAATGACTCTCGAAAAAGTTCTTGCACATATCTCTTCAGTTTTATCTCATTGAAAGATTATTCAGCAACAGTTCCCAGCACCAGAGCAGGGAAATACAACAAGGCGGTACATTGCGCAGTAAGCTTTGTGAAATCATTGTGTTGGCAGTAACGATTGCCATTACAAGTGTTCCGATCTCCACCGTAAACATTACCGGGTTACGGATCATGATGCGTGGTTGAGCTTGATGAATGCTTAAACGCTCTACGCACGATTTGAGCTTTCAAACAGTGATGTTTTCTATTGACGTTTCATAATCTTAACTTTGATCTATGGATTCAGTTATTGAAAAGACAGTGTTGGATGAAGTGGTTGAAAAGCTTGGCTATAATGATGTTCGGAAGTTCGCCGCCGAACAAGCACGCCGATTGTTAGAGCAAAAGGCATCATATTATCACGGAGTGGCTGATACTTATCAGCAGAAATACAGAATGACTTTACAAGAATTTGAGATGAGAGTAATTGATAAGCAGGATTCTGCACTATCGAAGCTCGGGATAGTGGAGAAGGAAGATGATAACTTCGAATGGAGGGATGCCGCAGATGCCTATGAGTATTATACAGAGCAACTATAAAAGTTGAGTTCTCAATGATTCCACCCGGTTTCGTTGCGATTATCTCTGAGGTAATTGAGGACAATGAAATTCTTAAAGGTGACAAGGTAACAGCAATAGCCACCGGACCGATGATTGGAATAAATCTTCCCATGATCATCATTATGCCTGTGTGATGTTCCAGAAAGGTGCATTATCACCAAGCCCTTCAAATCCACTTCCGTTGTTTGCATAGGAAGAAGTATATTGATAGAGCATTTCAGAAAATCCATGGTAGCCGGGATTGGTGAGCCGGGGTAAATCAGGGTGAATAGAATAGACATATGATGAAATGGCAGTTTCGCCAGGAACCAACAAAGGTGAAGCTATTGACACGATAATGAGAATTTCCTTTAATAGATTGCATTGCGCCGTGAAATATTTATAATGCGGGTAGGTTTATGGCAGTATATTCTGCTCCTGCTGTTCCCTTCTTAATAATTCCTCCGGGCTTACCTCATCACGCTCCAGCTTGGTAGCGCGCGGAGCGGTAAGGAGCAGGGGAACTTTCTCAATAGTGACGATACTGGAATCCAGTCCGAACTCCTGCCCTTCGGAGAGAGAAACATTTTTAAGAAAGAAATACACATCCATGATGATCTTCTCGAAAAAAGGCAGATCATTCTCGTAGGATAAAAACTTTTCGAGAACCACGAAGCGAAAATCTCCCGGTAAATGGTGCTTGTTCAGGGATTCATAGCGGCTCACAATATCCACCTCACCACGAGAAACCATTTCCTGTATTACCCTCCTCAAGAACACATTGATACGGGGTTCCACCCTGAATCCCAGCCTGAAATCAATGCGATACACCACGTTGGGAATCATCACATCCACCTCATACTTGCTGGTATAGGGCTCATCTACCACATCAACATGGACAAACCAGTAGGTATCGGCGCGTTTTGGCTTTCGGCTGAAAATGGAATAATGAAATTTTGTTTCAATCTGCGAGGGATAATTCGCGCTGGTAAGAAATATGAGGTGCGAGGCAAACTTAGGAACGCTCTGATCCTCACTAAGCTCTAAAAGCTTTGGCATCAGGTCACTCATGCTGCCAAACTGGAGAAAGCGATTTTTGATCTTTCTGGATTTATACCATACAAACATTACAAAGGCGAAGAAGCAGGCGGCAAGAACTGCAACATAGCCACCGTGTGGAAATTTTATGAGGTTGGCTGACAGATATACAATTTCAATAAACATGAATGTAAGTCCGATGGCGAAAGTTAGTACCCATGAGCCACGGCGTACGTATGCGTAAACACTTAGTAATATGGTATCCATGATCATCCCCACATTAATTGCCAGGCCATAAGCCGCTTCCATATTTGCTGAATGGCCGAAAATGAAAACTATACAAAGGCAACCGGCAAATAAAATCCAGTTGATGGAGGGAATATATATCTGCCCGCGTTCGATGGTGGGAAATCGAAGTTTCACTTTAGGCCACAGGTTTAATCTCATTGCCTCGTTAATAAGTGTGAACGAGCCTGAAATCATTGCCTGGCTTGCAATGATAGCAGCGACCGTGGCTACAGCAATTCCGATCAACAGGAATTCTTTGGGCATAATACCATAGAAAGCATTACTGATATCAAGTTCACTGCGTTTATGTCCTTCAAATTGCATGAACCACGCACCCTGCCCTAAATAATTAAGCAGCAAGCTTGTTTTAACAAAAATCCAGCTCACGCGAATATTTTGTTTGCCACAGTGACCAAGATCAGAATACAATGCTTCAGCACCGGTGGTGCATAAAAACACAGCCCCCAGGATCCAGAATCCGGCTTTATAATGGACCAGCAACTGAAAAGCATATAACGGGTTGAGTGCCTGGAGTATCTGAGGATGCTGAAGAATCTGGAGGGTGCCGAGCACTCCGATCATCATAAACCAGATGACCATAATAGGTCCGAAAGCATTGCCGACAATCTTTGTACCTGCCCTTTGGAAAAGAAACAGCATGGCAATGATTATGACCACTATCGGAATGGTATTGATGTTCTCATTCAAATTCAACACACCTTCTACTGCTGCAGAAACAGAGATAGCAGGAGTAAGCATGCCATCGGAAAGAGAAGCTGCGCCCCCGATAAGGGCAGGAACTACCAGCCACTTCGCCCGCTTCCTTATCAGTGCGTATAGCGCAAATACCCCACCCTCCCCGTGGTTATCTGCCCGCAACATCAGAATGACATACTTGCATGTCGTTATGAGCGTAAGAGTCCAGAATACACAGCTCACACCCCCATAAACCAATTCTTTACTGATTAACCGCTGTCCGAGTATGGCTGACATCACATACAGCGGTGATGTACCGATATCCCCGAATACAATACCGATGGTTACCAGCAGCATTCCAATTGAAAGCTTTGATATGGTACTCTTGCTACTCAGGAGAAGAAATTTGCTGTAAAGTTATGCAGGGAAATTTCAACTTTTCAAATTACACACGCCTGCCATTCATGAGGTTTCTGCATATTAATTACTTGCAATTAAAATAAGATCAGTTTCTTATTATTTGTAAGGTCAATAAACAGCTCAGGTAATTCGCAATGCATAGTTTGGTAATAACTGCAATGTGCCGCAGGGGAATATGAAGAATTACAAACCGGCTCAATACGTGCTGAAATCAATTTGCTGGCAAAAGTGCATTCATGAATGGTCGAAAAAATTCAGTTGGCGCTTGCATAAGTTTTGTAGGATGGTTTTAACGGTGATTCAATGATGAACAGCCAGCTATTTTCAATTGCATCAATTTGAATCTCATCCTGCTCCTGTATTGTAAAGAAATCTTCTGCGCTGAGAAATTCATTTTCAACCTGAAGATTCCCTTCTAACAAAAAGGCTGACATCACTTTACCGGGAGAAACTGGAAACTCATGCTTACCTTTCTGTAGCTTAAATTCCTTAATCACAACCCCTTCTGCATCCATTTCAATAGGCCCATTTTCGCCTTTAAAAGTTTTGATCATCATTCCATTTTTCTTTTCTAACGGGAAATCAACCGGATCATAATCGTTGTAAGTCGCGGGTTTCTTCAGACTTACATCCATATGGGGATCAAACCATATTTGAAAAATGTGTGAACCCGGATTCATTTTCTCAGCATGAGAAATTCCATTTCCGGAGCGAATGATCTGCACACTTCCCTCTTTCAAAGGAATCCAGTTTTTATTCGCCGTATCGTAGTGTTCAATGCTTCCTTTCAGTACAAAACTCATGATCTCAAAACCCTGGTGGGGATGCAGCCCGATGGTGCTTCCTTTATCAGTCCAGGCATGTGCCCAGTAAAATAGATTCGAATAAGGAAAAGTTTTCTGATTTGGATAAACGACCGGTCTTTTCTCCATGATCGCGCCACCATTAAATTGCCCGTCAACCTGTTCTGCTCTTCTTAAAATCCGGATGCTCATGTTGGAAATTTTTGAGGTAAACCCATGGGAAGGTGAAATAGTTCGGCGAGATCATAAGGTGTCGGACACTGAAAAGTGTCTGACACCTTTAGCGTCTTCCTGTTATTTTTAACGGCCGGTTTTGTATGCAAACGATCATTAGCATTGTCTTTCTTCTTGGTTATGCTGCAATTGTACTGGAGCATCCCCTGCGGGTAAATAAAACTGCTTCTGCAATTCTTACAGGAGTGATGTGCTGGCTTTTGTCAATGTTTCATAGTAACACTGACCCATCCAGCCTATTGCATGATCTCAGTGGTCATCTCTCATCCATTGCAGAAATTTTGTTTTTTCTTATGGGAGCCATGACGATTGTTGAGCTCATTGATGCCCATAAGGGATTTCGCATCATCACGGGTTTGTTCAAAACCAATTCAAAAAAGAAACTGATGTGGATTATTTGCGGCATCACTTTTTTTCTTTCACCCGTGCTTGATAATCTTACTACGGCAATCGTCATGGTGTCACTGCTGAGAAAACTTATTAATGAGAAGAGGGAAAGAATGGTGATGGCAAGCATGATCATCATTGCATCAAATGCCGGTGGTGCATGGAGCCCCCTTGGTGATGTTACCACTACCATGCTTTGGATCGGGGGGCAAATCACAGCAGTCAATATTGTGAAAGAATTGTTTCTTCCATCTGTAATAAGCCTGCTTGTTCCGCTGGCGTATCAGTCATTTTTCGTCAGAGGAAAATTTTTACGTCCTGAAAATGATTCCGGCATGCCAAAGACTGCCCCCTTTTCAATTCTCATTTTTCTTCTGGGTACCGGGGTACTTATTTTCATCCCTGTTTTCAAAACCATCACGCACCTTCCGCCATATATGGGCATGCTGACGGGGCTCGGTGTGCTGTGGCTGGTCACAGAAATTATTCATGCGCCTCATGAGAATAGAAAGCATCTGCGTGTGTCACATGTGATTTCAAAAATTGACCTGCCGAGCCTTTTATTTTTTCTCGGAATATTACTGGCCGTTTCAGCGCTTGAATTCGTCGGGACATTAAAAATTACAGCACTGTGGCTGGATCAATTGATCGGTAATCAAAGCCTTATCGTCACCACGCTGGGCCTGCTTTCCTCGATCATTGATAATGTTCCCATGGTGGCGGCAACTATGGGGATGTATCCGCTCTCTCAATTTCCAACAGATGATAAATTATGGGAGATGATCGCATTTTGTGCGGGAACAGGCGGCAGCATCCTGATCATTGGCTCAGCAGCCGGGGTAGTAGTAATGGGAATGGAAAAGATCGAATTTTTCTGGTACCTGCGAAAAATAAGCATCACTGCCCTGTTAGGATATTTTGCAGGTATCCTGGTTTATCTGGCGGAAAAAACATTGGGCCTTTAATAAGCCCGGCGAAAAAAAATTATTTCTGCCTGACCTTTTCCCAGAACTCATTGGCAAATTTTTTCATCTCGTCACTTAACAGTTTGTCCTGTGTTGCGCGATGAAAGGTATCAGACAGTGAAAGCATGGTTTGATAGAGGAAAATATTCATTTCCGGGATGGTCATGTTCTTCGTCCACAGGTCAATGCTTAACCCATTCTGAGTTTGCTGATCCCAAAAAGCAAGAAGCATTGCAGTGGCCTCATGTTTTCCCGGCTCCGCATCCGTTGCTTCCCATCTGATAGCAGAAGGAATATTCGTTTCATCCAGTGAAATTGCAATATTGATCTGTGAGGTTTTCATTTTGATACTTCCGGTTTCAGTTTTAGTTGAGCGACAGATTAGATTCTCCATTTATAATGACTGAAATGGATTTAATGTGTAGAATTGGCAAAAGCTTTTGGGGCAGAGTGTAAATTTGGTGCGTATGAATGTTTCATTGGGGTACTTTTTCTGCCCGCGTTTGGTGTCCTCACCAATCCGCAATGTGCCAGGTATAAATCATGCTGCCCAGCTCTCCTTATCCAGGCTCCGGTACTGAATTGCTTCTGCAAGATGCTCAATAAGAATGTCGCTGGTTCCGGCAAGGTCAGCAATGGTGCGTGAAACTTTTAGAATGCGGTCATAAGCACGCGCCGATAATCCTAACTTTTCCATGGCGGTCTTGATCAGGGTTTCACCTGCTTCAGGAATGATACAAAATTCACGCATCAGCTTGGTATTCATCTGTGCATTGCAATAGATTCCTGTCTGGCCGCTGAATCTTTTTTCCTGAATCAATCTTGCTTTAATTACCCGCTCACGGATGCTATCACTCTTCTCAGAATTTTTCTTTGATGACAATTCTTTAAAGGGTACCGGCGTGACTTCCACATGCAGGTCAATGCGATCCAGCAGCGGTCCTGAAATTTTATTGAGATATTTCTGAACTACGCCGGGCGCACACACGCATTCTTTTTCAGGGTGATTATAATAACCGCAGGGGCAGGGGTTCATCGCAGCAATAAGCATAAAGCTGGCAGGGTATTCAACAGATGCTTTCGCGCGTGAAATAGTAACTCTTCGCTCCTCCATCGGCTGGCGCAAAACTTCCAGTACATCCCGCTTGAATTCAGGCAGCTCATCTAAAAATAAAACACCATTGTGCGATAGTGAGATCTCACCCGGCTGAGGATTGCCACCGCCACCAACCAGGGCAATATTGCTTACCGTGTGATGCGGGGCACGAAAAGGGCGCATCGAAACAAGGGATGTATTGGGCGGAAGCTTGCCAGCCACCGAATGAATCTTGGTGGTTTCCAGTGCTTCCATCAATGACAGCGGCGGAAGTATGGAAGGAAACCTTTTTGCAAGCATGGTTTTACCCGCACCCGGCGGACCGATGAGAATCAGGTTATGTCCGCCTGCGGCTGCGATCTCCAGCGCCCGCTTGATGTTCTCCTGTCCCTTCACATCCGAAAAGTCAAACTCAAGATGATCGTGCTGATATTCGAACTCCTTTCGCGTGTCAACAATCGTTTGCTCCAGCACTTTTTCTCCATTGAAGAAGTCCACCACATCCTTTATTGTTTCTGCGCCATACACTTTCAGGTTGTTCACGATCGCAGCTTCACGTGCATTTTGCTTGGGAAGAATAATCCCCTCAAACTTTTCCGCTCTCGCCTGGATGGCAATGGGTAATGCGCCCTTGATGGGTTGCAGATTGCCATCGAGTGAAAGTTCTCCCATGATGAGGTACTTCGCCAGGCTGGCTGCATTCACCTGGTTAGAGGCTGCAAGAATTCCGATTGCCATGGGCAGATCATAGTCTGAGCCTTCCTTGCGAACATCTGCCGGTGCCAGGTTAATCACCAGTTTCCTCCGCGGCATGCGGTAGCGGTGATACTTGATCGCAGACTCGATGCGGTGAATGCTTTCTTTCACCGCATTATCAGGAAGCCCGACGACAAAAATTTTAATTCCCGAGAGTATGTTCACCTCCACAGTGACGGTGAAGGCATCAATACCGTTTACTGCACTGGCAAATGTTTTGGCTAAAGAAGCTCCATCCGCAGAATCCATCAGCTCATCTTCTTCCTCGGTATATTCAAAATCACCCATACAATCAAAGGTAGGGCTTGAAAGGAATTAACACTGAGAAAAATAATCAGCCAATGATTTCATTTCAAAATCATCGAAGGAAAATTGAATTAAAATCAAGCCAGTTGCGCCTCCATGGTAATGTTCATATTCAGCGCCTTGGATACAGGACAGTTTGCTTTTGCATCTTCAGCGCACTCATTAAATTTTTCAGGAGTGATGCCCGGCACTTTTGCTTTTACCACCAGGTGTGAGTTTGTGAGCGCACCCTTATCTAATTCAACTCCTGCACTTGTCTCAATCGAATCAGGAGTAAATCCGGCTTCGCCCAAAACAAAGGTCAGCTTCATGGTGAAGCATCCTGCATGTGCAGCCGCAATCAATTCTTCAGGATTGGTGCCAATGCCTTGCTCGAAGCGCGAGTCAGAGGAGTATTTACTGTTGCTGAGTACCCCGCTTTGTGTTGATAAAGTTCCGGCGCCCTCTTTTCCTGAGCCGTTCCATACAGCAGTTGCTGATCTTTTCATGTTGATTATGATTTAGTTTAAGCGTACTTTTTTTAAATCAGTATTAAGTAATTTCCTGTGATGATATTTTATATGACTTTCTTTTTCTTAGTGAATAAATTTGCTTTATAAATTGATTCAACACAGCTAATACATCAATGATATTGCTTGAGGCTGTATCAATGATTACAATCGTTAGATTATACCTGGAAATGTTTTGCTGAATAGTATATTTTTATCAATGGTGAGAATATATCAAAATTATTTTCGACAGCTCTGTTTAAAAGTTCTCCATTCTTTAAACCATTCCAATTCATTTCTGAAACACCAAATGTCGGGTGATCTTGTAAGTAATTTTTAACTTTTTTTAGTTACGCACTCATCCAGCAATATCTTCATGAAGAATCGCTGTTGTGGTACGAACTAATTTTTCTGATAGCTCAAGGACTTTCACTACCTGGTTTTTTTTCACTCCATCAAAATCGTCCAGAAAAGTTTCTATAGTTTCTCCTGCTTCAAGATAATCAAATAAATTCTTGATTGGCACCCGGGTTCCATTGAACACCGGTGTTCCGCCGAGAATTTCAGGATCGATATTAATTACCTTTTCATTCATAAAAGAAAATTACTATAATTATTCTTTATCTTCCTTCTTCGCTGCCTTTGTATCTCCACCTAAAATTTTATCCTTGATCTTCTTTTCAATTTCATCTGCCAGCTCGGCATTGTCTCTTAAGAGCTGAACTACTGAATCTCTTCCCTGTCCGAGCTTATCTCCGTCATAGCTGAACCATGATCCGCTCTTTTGAACCACATTAAGCTCTACGGCCATGTCAACGATCTCACCTGTTTTTGAGATCCCTTTTCCATACATGATATCGAATTCTGCCTGCCGGAAAGGAGGAGCCACTTTATTTTTCACCACCTTCACCCGGGCGCGGTTGCCCACTACCGCATCGCCATCTTTAATTTGCCCGATCCGGCGGATGTCAATTCTTACTGAAGCATAAAACTTAAGTGCATTACCGCCGGTGGTGGTTTCGGGATTGCCAAACATCACACCGATCTTTTCACGAAGCTGGTTAATGAATATGCAGCAGCAACCTGTTTTACTGATGGTGCCGGTCAGCTTGCGTAATGCCTGTGACATGAGGCGCGCGTGCAATCCCATTTTAGAATCACCCATCTCCCCTTCAATTTCTCCCTTGGGTGTGAGCGCTGCTACGGAATCAATCACGATGATGTCAATAGCGCCGGAGCGGATGAGGTTCTCAGTGATTTCGAGGGCCTGCTCACCATTGTCAGGCTGGGAGATCAAAAGATTTTCTACATCAACATGCAGGTTCTGTGCATACAATTTATCGAACGCATGCTCTGCATCAATAAAGGCAGCGATGCCACCCTTCTTTTGCGATTCCGCAATGGCATGAAGGGCAAGAGTTGTTTTTCCGGATGACTCCGGACCATAAATTTCAATCACCCGGCCTTTTGGGAAACCTCCCACACCGAGTGCGAGATCAACGCCAAGTGACCCGGTAGAAATAACTTCCACGGGTTCAAGCATGGTATCGCCCAGCTTCATTATAGTACCTTTTCCGTAGGCTTTATCTATTTTTTCCATAGTCAGCTTAAGGGCTTTCATCTTTTCCTGCTGCGCATTCATTGCCATAGTCTGTATGATTTTATTGCGATCAAAAATTCATTTACAAGGTCGGCAAAAATCCTGATTGTCAAATTCTAATTATCCACAAAAATTCTGGGAAGACTCATCTGCGTAAAATATTCATGCTATCTCAGGCGATCCATGGAGCGAATCAATGCTTCGTCTTTTTTAACTCCCCGCTTAGCCATAATATCGAATGCGATTCCGATGAAGGGCAGGATCAGCCCCCATTGGAATCCCTCCGGCTTAAAGTTCTGAAGCAGTTTATTTTCAACCTGAAGAACAATCATTGTGGTGATGAGAAACAATATAAAAAACAGGATGCTGATGTTACACCATCTTAGCTGCAGTACTCTTTTTTTATAAGTAAAAATTGAAACAGCATGTGTTATGAATAATAGGGGCGGAAATGGCAATAAATAAAGATGGTTTGCTGCACCAATACTTTCCATTCCCCTCAGCGTATCTTCTGCTGCTTGCCAGACAGGCAGGTACAGCAGCGACACACCCGCTGCCATTGCAATTAAAAGCCACAAGGTTTGAATACGCTGAATCATGGAGGTGAAAACTTATTTTTGCCTGCGAAAATACCAAAGAAATCTGCGATGAATTCTGTATATGTGGTAGATGCTTTGCGCACTCCGATCGGAAAATACGGGGGCATTCTGAGCGCAATTCGTCCTGATGATCTGGCTGCGTATGTGATTCGCGCAATCATTGCCAGAAACCCGGAGGTGGATGTTTACCGGATTGAGGACATCATTTTCGGAGCTGCCAACCAGGCAGGTGAAGACAACCGTAATGTTGCACGGATGGCTGCATTAATTGCAGGCTTACCCGTTTCAATTCCCGGGACTACAGTCAACCGGCTGTGTGCAAGCAGTCTTGATTCGATCATGCATGGCGCCCGGGGTATCATGTGCGGTGACGGAGCATTTTATTTAACAGGCGGGGCAGAAAGCATGAGCCGCGCTCCCTTTGTTCTCGGCAAATCAGAAAATGCCTTTGGAAGAAAGGCGGAGGTGTATGATACCACTCTTGGATGGCGCTTCACCAATAAAAAACTGGCAGAGAAATATTACCCGTTTACGATGGGAGAAACAGCAGAGAATGTGGCGAAGAAATGGAATGTAAGCCGGGAAGATCAGGATCTGTTCGCCTTTGATTCACAGCAAAAATACTGGCGGGCTTTTGAGGAAGGAAAATTTAAAAATGAAATAATACCTGTTGAAACCGAAGGCAAATCAGGGGAACCTGTCTTAATACTCAATGATGAACAGCCCCGCAGGACCTCAATGGAAAAACTTTCATCGCTAAAGCCGGCATTCACAAAAGAGGGTACTGTAACGGCAGGAAATTCCTCGGGTATTAATGATGGGGCCGCTTGCCTGATGCTTGCTTCTGAGAATGCAGTAAAAGAGTTTTCATTAAAGCCGCTGGCAAAGATCGTTTCGATGGCCGTTGCCGGAGTTGATCCTGTCTGTATGGGAATCGGTCCTGTGCCTGCGACACAAAAAGCTTTGCAGCGTGCAGGATTAAATGCAGATGAACTGGATTTAATTGAGCTGAATGAGGCATTTGCATCGCAGTGCATCGCCTGCATGCGCGATTTGAAACTGGATAGCGCAAGGGTGAACGTGAATGGCGGGGCCATTGCGCTCGGGCATCCGCTTGGTTGCAGCGGCGCAAGAATTTCAACTACTCTTTTACATGAGATGAAGAGAAGAAAAGTAAAGTTTGGATTGGCGACCATGTGTGTGGGTGTCGGGCAAGGCGCCGCAATCATTTATGAGCGTGTTCAATAAAATTGGATTGAAGACTTTTTTTTCATTCATCCTGACCGGATAATCCGGAAAGGTAAATATTTTTAATTTTTAATTATT
>JBDSEA010000255.1:0-9942 GCA_039920305.1 Chitinophagales bacterium | reverse complement strand
TCCATAGCCGAGTGCGATGGAAACAGAGCTATCATTTTGTCCGGGCTGGATATAAACGGGTAACTCAACCGAATGGTCTCCCACCTTTACATTCACCACATCGCTCCAGTGTTCCTCTGTGTTCATCACGAGGCCGTTGTCCTTCGCATATTTGGGAGACACCGCAACATAATTATCCCACACCACTTTTGAAACGGGATCGGGCAATTCCTGCAGCCACGGAACATTGGCGTAACGCCCGTTGCCGGCACCTACTTTTTCATAGAGCGTAACCTCAACCCCGCCGGATTTACCTGCATTTTGCGTTATCGCTGCAATAGAACCTGCTGCATCAAAGTTGCCTGTAGAAGCAGGTTTTTCCTGACCCGGCACCTCAATAGCACCCTCTTTTACACAGTTGTCCCAAAAAGTCTGGAAATCACCATAATTGGATTGATGCGCATAAACATTCTGCTTCCAGTAATTTTCGATATAGGTAACGTAGTCGTCGGTTTTTCCCATCCACCTTAAAAGCGTTTCCTGTGCCTGCCGGGTCTGGTAAAGGGGCCAGATGGTGGGTTGACAAAGGGTAAACAATCCGGTCCGCGGTGAATAATCATTCCATGACTCGAGGTAATGGTGGTCAGGGAAATGATATTTGCAAAGTATGGTTGTTTCATCCGCCCGGTCATTGAGTGAAATGGTGGTTTGCACTTTCTTCAGTGCCTCCTCAAAAAGTTTCCCGTTGTAATGATCATAAACAGGGTTTGCTCCGTACACAATTAATGCACTGACAGCACCGCTGTTCATTTCATTCAGCAGCGCGGTCACATCTCTATCGCCTGACTGATGAGTATTGCTGGAGTTGCTGAGGTTGATTGTGCTTCCGTAACTGCCAAGCAGGTTATTGATCGCAACAACAACTGACTGAACATTGGAATCATTGGAAGAGGATATTACCAGGGATTTTCCTTTATTCGCCATCAGGTCATTTGCCGCCTGGATAAGTAATTTATCAGCACGGGCATTAAGCCCGGCTGCTGAAGAATTTCCTGAGAGCTTATTATAGAGAGCGAGAACAGCAGTGGCTTCTTCCGATGGCTTTACCACTGCACGCTTGTCGGCGTTCGATCCTGTTAGTGAAAGCCGCGATTCAATCTGGTAGTGCTTTGACATTTCGGTTTTCTGGGCAGAAACCTTCCTGCCCTGAACGTATTGTCGTGCATATTCCACAGGAGAAATCCAGGTACCGAGAAAATCAGCCCCGAAGGACACGATCACACTGGCATTCTCGAAATGATAGCCGGGAATCACTCTTTTCCCGAATGCCTTCTCATGTGCGATCGCAATTCCCGCATACGAAATAGGATCATAAACAAGGTGTTTTGCTGAAGGGAAGGCAGCAATGAAATCCGAGATCACGGCATTGGTAGAAGGGCTCATGATCGTTGGAGAGAGAATGCGGATGTTTCCATTCGCACTCCTGATCTCCTGTAATTTATTTCTCACTTCTGCATCTACCCCGGCCAGATCTGCCTTCTTTACATTTTTACCACCTACCGTAGCGCTTTGAGCGCGGGTCATATCATACAGCGAAAGGACACTCGCCTGCGCGCGGGCGCTCGTGCCGCCGAAGAAAAACCTGTGAGGTGAGTTTTCAGCGATGTGTTTTGTATCAATAAGTTCTTTTAATGGAGATGGCTCAATCTTGATCGGTCTGCCGTCGCGAACCTTCACAAGCACCGGGCAAAAATCATTTCCATCACAAAAGGTAGAGGCATAATAGTTGGCAACACCCGGTGTAATTTCTTCAGGCTTGATCACATATGGAATCGCTTTCTTGACCGGGATGCGGCAGCTCGCGGCAACGGTAGCGGCGGTAACACTGAAGCCCATATACCTGAGAAAATCGCGGCGGCTGTGCGACTTCTGAATAAATGAAGATTCTAAAATTTCTTCTACCGGCAATTCATCACTGAATTCTTTATCCCGCGCCTCGAGAAAGGCAGGATCATCATTCAGCTCTTCAATTCCCTTCCAGTGTATTTTTTGTTCCATTGGCTATTTCTTACTATCCATGATTCAACTAATGCATCAATTCCCTGTTTGCCCTGCCCCTGAAAAGTAGGGTGGCGGGCATCACCATTTTAATAGTGACATTTCTGACATTCTGTTCCCCCCATCATCGCTTCAGTTATCTTTAAGGTGGTATCATTTGGATTCATCAGGCTATCCTTATGAAATTTTTCCTGCATCTCAGAATACATGGAATAAAATTTATTCTGGGTGAACTGTACACCGGTTTCGCGGTGGCAATTGATGCACCATCCCATTGAAAGGCTGGAGAACTGGTACACCTGCTCCATTTCCTGTATTGGTCCATGACATGTTTGACAAGCAATTTTCCCTACTGATACATGCTGGGAGTGATTGAAGTAAACGTGATCGGGCAGGTTGTGAATTTTAGTCCATTGTATCGGCTTGTTATTATCGTATGCCGCATAGATCTTTTGAATTTCCGCGGTGCCTTCAGGGCTTTGCCCTGCCTGGATCCCTTTATGGCAATTCATGCACGTACTTACCGGTGGAATACCTGCAACCTTGCTTTTCTCTGCTCCTGCATGGCAATAAAGACAGTTGATTTGAGCTATGCCGGCATGAAGGTCATGGGGAAAAGCAATAGGTTGCTCCGGCTGATAATCTTTAGAGTGGGAGAGGCGGATCGCACTGCTGGTTAATGTCCATCCCACCAAAAAAACAAGGATCAGTCCATAGAGGAAATAAGCATTTCTGGTTCTCAGGCGCTGGCTCCATGGAATTTCCTCCGGAATAACATAACCTTCTTTTGCAAGCGCCATTCTCTTTAAAGCCTTATTCGCTCTAAAGACCATGATGATGATTACAAGCAGCACAATCACCACGATGTAAAGCCAGATGGAAGGTGATTCCGTGGATGGCGGATTGGGTCCTTCCGGTCCCTTGTCTGCTATTACCGGAGGATTGGCAATGTATGCAATAATGGATTTGATATCATCATCAGTGAAGCTTGTAAACTGCGGCATCTCATTATGCCCGTACTCATTATAGATGTCAACTGCATGCTTATCACCGGATGCCCGAAGTGCGGCATTGTTGCGAATCCATTTGATGAGCCATTCCTCAGATTCTCTTTTATGAACATCTTTAAGCGCGGGTCCTACCAGCTTGGTATCGAAAGGTGCCGCCTTATGGCATTGAGTACAATATTGTTTAAAAAGCTTTTCACCGTTAACAGCATTCGCTTCACCAAAGCTTTTATTAATGAAAACGGTGATAAAAAGAAGAGCCGCAAAAAGAATCCGGAAAGAGTATTGACTAAGCCATAAATATGAATTCCGTTGTCGAAATGGGGGCATATTGGACTCTATTTTTTGCGACGGCAAATCTATGGGGCGAAATGTTACGTTTCTAATATTTTGACAAATAAATGACGTTTCATAGAGTAAAATGACTTAGCCATACATGCCCCGATTTTTAATGTGTAAGGTTTTTTTCAGGATTCTATTTCCACAGATTACACTCTCCTGTTGTGGTTGAGTGTTGTGTTTTCTTTACAGCTGAAGTATTTTAAGGCGGAGAACCTGTCAATGTATTCGGAGGATTCATTTTGTAAACAGCAACAATGGTGATGCCCTGAACCCTTGCTTCGAAAACCTTTTCCCCGGAGGCATCCTGTGGCTTGCTTGTGCGGTAGTTGGTAATGTAATAATTACAATCCTGGTAGCTTTTTACGCGGTAAATTCTATTCCTGTCATAGTCATTGAGCCACGCCAGGTTCCATTCGCCGGGGTCCACTTTCCATTGCACATTGATTTGACTGCCCTGATCATATTTCACCAGGAACTCAAGAGCATTGCGGTAGGATAATCCCCAGTAATCCTTCTCAAAATATTCAGTAGCATACCTCCTGCCTATAGCATTGAAGTAGGCATACTGGTAAGGGTGGAAGCGGATCATGAAGGAAATCACATAGGCAGCAGTCACTCCAAAAAAAATCACCGCTGCCGGGCGTGAAACAATTTTTGAGAGTTTGCTTTCTGTCAGTTTCTTTATCACCAGTGTGCGAATTCCATATACAGCTATTAGCAGGAAGGCAGGATATATAAAAAATAAATGCCTGCCATCATCGTACACGCTGGAATGAAAAGAGATGATGGTGATGAGCGGTAACAACAGCCAAATCATGATGATGAGCCAGTGATCAGCAACAATTGAAACGGGTTTTTTGAATGCACCCATCACAATAGATATGATGCCAATGGCAAAAAAGAGCCACCAGCCAAGAGGTATGGTGGTACCCATCCATACCGGAATGTAATACCAGGGTGAATCCAGGGAATGAATTACCTCACCCATAAAAAAAGTAGTAACCTCATAGGGATGACGGCTGGTTATCTCAAACGCTTTTATAAACTGGATGTAAGGCTCACTCCAGAAGGTTGGAAAGAAAAAATAAACTGATATTGGATAAAGCATGGCATAGCCAATGATCATCTTCATTTCATTTTTCTTCAATCCCCTGATAAAAAAACCTGAGGCAATTGCCAGAAGAAAGATCAAGGGGAAAAGTAAACCGGCCATGCGGGCGCCCGTAAGCATTCCCGAACAAATAACCATGAATAAGATTGTTTTCCATGAGGGTTTCTGAAACCATGAAATGAGCAGGAAAATATTTGCGACAAACAGGAAAAGAAAGGGAAGATCTTTCGAGTTGTAAAAGCAATGGGCAAACAGCCTCGGAGTTAATAGGAATAACATGCAGGAAAGCAGCGCAAAGCGATAGTCTTTGAATAGCAGCATTGCCAGCAGAAAAAAGAAGATCATCCCCACCCAGCAGAAGAGAAAATTGAAAAGATGGCGCGACAGGTAAATGGCACGCTCGCTTTTTATTTGCAGGATTTTTTCGGGAAGCACTTCAAGCAACCCGATAACGGGATTGAGATAACGGTTGTCATTTCCGGTCAGATCATTATTTGTTCCCGAAACATAATCCCATGTTGCCAGCCCCAGCGAGCGCTGCAATGGCTCATCCCATGAAATCCCGTAATCCCGGTGAATGATAATTCCCGTGATAAGAAAAGCGGTGAAGAATAAGACCGGAAGCCACCGGTGAACTTGACGAAACTGATAAAGCATTGTCAATTAAACTCTTTTTTACTCAATGAAGCTTCTCAATGGCAAGAATCGTAAAATCATTTACTTTGATGGTATGCCATGCCGAATCCTTGTACTGGTCAGGATGAAAGCGAAAATTTGTAATGAAGTATTCACTTGAATCATACGGCATTTCCCTGATGCGCTGGCGATCAGCTTTATTGAGCCATGCAAGATTGTAGTTGCCCGGGGCGTTTGCCCAGCAAGCTTTAATGGTATCTTCGTTTGCATGCTTCACCAGGTATTGTAAGCCCTGCCGGTATGACAGCCCCCAGTAATCCAGGTCAAATTTTTTCTCCGGATTGTTTCCTGCAATCAAATTGAAGTAAACATGTTCATAAGGATGATTTGCAATCATGAACTGGAGAAGAAAAACTGCCTGGGTAATGATGGCAGCGATTGTAATCCGTAATGAGAGAATGGTTTTTTCAGGATCACTTTTTTTAAGTATTGATTGGACGAGGGATGGACTGATCACAACAGAAATTCCCCGCATTGCAATTAATAAGCAGGCAGGATAAATGAAGAACAAATGCCGCCATTCATCATACACAGCCGAATCAAGAATCAGCACAATCAGCCCCGGAAGGATACACCAGGAAGCAATCAGAAGCCATGGCCATGATGACCTGAACAAATCTTTTGCACTCCGGATGATGATGATCGCCACCGATATTAATCCGATAAAGAAAAATAGCTGCCACATAACCGGTAGGGTGATGCCCATCCATACCGGAATGTAATACCATGGAAGTTGCTGTGGCTTATGCAGATTACCCATAAAGAATTGTGCATCATTGTAAGGATAATGGCTGAAGATCAAAAAGGATTTTTGCAATCCGCCAACGGGGTCATGCCAGAGTACAGGCGAAAATAAAATGCAGCAACCAGTGGTGAGCAGCAAATAACCCGCAAGATATTTTAATGAACGCTTTGGAATATTTTCATTCAAAATATTAATGATAAAGAATGTGACAGCGAAGACCGGAATAAGAATTCCCAGAACCCGGATGCTGAATGCCATTCCTGAAACCATGGCGAAAACAAGGGCAAGGGTTATTGAAGGCTTCTTCAAAAACCGGAGAAGAAAATAGTTACCGATGATGAAGTATGAAAGCAGCGGAATGTCTTTTGAATTGTAAAACGATTGCGCAAAAATTCTGGGAGTGAGATAGAGCAGTATCACGGGAAGCAGGGCGGTAAGCGACTTGCTCAAATCGCTTTGTATCCTGTGGTTTGCAATTTCCGCTTTATGCAAATCCTGACGGTCAAATCGCAATTCTCTTCCGATTAAAAAAAGAAAAATAGTTCCAAGCCAGAATATCAGGTAGTTGGCAAGGTGGCGCGAAAGAAAAATAGTTGCGGGCTCAGTCCAGTGAAACAACCGCCACGGAACATTTTCCAGCATTTCCACAAATCCGCCGTGGTATTGATTTTGAAGCTGGAAAAGATCCGTACTTCCGTGGAGTACATAATTCCAGCTGGCGTTACCCAGAGCATTCTGGATCGGTTCGTCCCAGGAGATGCCGTAATCACCGGATAAGAAAATTCCGAGTGCAAGAGTAAGGGTGAAAAAAGCGAAGGGCAGAACCCTCATGATCGCGATGAAGGTAGGAGTTAGCCATGAGTAGGAAGTTTAAAGTATCAGGCATCTCCGAAAACTGCTTTAGGCACCCGTTTCCACACCTTCCACCAGCACGGTGACCTTATTCTTCAATACTTCAACAAATCCTTCTTTGGCATTAAAAGAAGTTTCACCGGCTGAAGTTTTGTATTTGATCACACCCGCTTTGAGGGAAGAAATCAATGGCGCATGATTGTTCAGCACCTGGAAATGCCCTTCAGTGCCGGGCAATGACACAGAGGATGCTTCACCGCTGAATATCTTTTTTTCGGGAGTTAATATGTCTAATTGCATGTTAGTGAGTATAGAGTACAGAGTTGGGAGTACAGAGTCGGAGTACGATTGGAACGAAGTACAGAGTAAAGAGTATTAGAGTCAAAAGTTAAATTAGATATGAGGGAATCAACATAATTAGTTTAGTCTGGAAGCGATGGATTTTTTAAGTCCGAAAATCATTTTTTGAATCTCAAGAGAATGTTCTGAAAGTAATTTTAATTCAGCTGCAGAAATAAATCCAATGCGATGGGCGAGAATTAGTTGAGTTTGGGCCTCATAGGAAGAACCTAATGCAATAGAAAGAAATTGAGAGAACTCTTTCTTTGAATCTCTGCCGGCGCCTTCTGCAATATTTGAGGGAATGGATACGACAGCGCGGTTAATTTGTGAAATCAAACCAAACTTTTCGTCGGCAGGAAATTTTTCGGTGATCTGATAAACTTTAACAGAAAAGTCCATGGATTTCTGCCATAAAATTAAATCCTGATAGCTGTTTGTTTTTACCTCCATTATTTGAATATTTAGATTCAGTCTATCCTACTCTGCAGCCGCCTGCAAATGCAGTCGGGCAAGTCTCTACTATAGACTCTGGACTCTTTACTCTGTACTATCCACTCCCTACTAATTCCCCGCCGCTTCCATCAGCTTCTTACCCTTATCAATGGCATCGTCAATGGTTCCCACCAGGTTAAACGCTGATTCCGGAAATTCATCTACCTCGCCATCCATGATCATGTTGAATCCGCGGATCGTTTCTTCAATCGGAACAAGGACTCCCTTTAAGCCGGTAAATGCCTCTGCCACGTGAAAGGGCTGTGACAAAAAGCGCTGAACACGGCGGGCTCGGGATACGGTGAGCTTATCTTCCTCACTCAATTCATCCATACCCAGGATGGCGATAATATCCTGCAGCTCCTTGTAGCGCTGTAAAGTGAGCTTCACGCGGTTCGCACAGTTATAGTGCGCATCGCCTACAATATCAGCAGATAAAATTCGGGAAGTAGAATCGAGCGGGTCAACAGCAGGATAAATTCCAAGCTCGGAAATTTTTCTGTTCAACACCGTGGTGGCATCAAGATGCGCGAATGTGGTTGCCGGTGCAGGATCAGTCAGATCATCTGCCGGAACATACACCGCCTGTACGGATGTAATAGAGCCGCGCTTGGTAGAGGTGATGCGTTCCTGCATATATCCCATTTCCGTTGCGAGTGTCGGCTGGTATCCTACTGCCGATGGCATCCGGCCGAGCAGTGCAGAAACTTCAGAGCCCGCCTGAGTGAAACGGAAGATATTATCAATGAAGAAAAGAATATCGTTCCCTTTGGCTGCATTCGGATCTCCATCGCGGAAATATTCTGCTACGGTTAATCCTGAAAGAGCCACACGCGCACGCGCTCCTGGCGGCTCATTCATCTGCCCGAACACAAGGGTTGCCTGCGATTTGCTCATCTCATTCATATCCACCTTGCTCAGATCCCAACCGCCGCTTTCCATCGATTGCTTGAATGCATCTCCGTAACGGATCACGTTGCTCTCGATCATTTCACGAAGAAGGTCATTTCCCTCACGGGTGCGCTCCCCTACACCGGCAAATACGCTCACGCCTGCATAAACTTTTGCGATGTTGTTGATCAGCTCCATGATCAGGACTGTTTTTCCTACACCTGCACCACCGAACAGCCCGATCTTACCTCCCTTGGAATAGGGCTCGATGAGATCAATGACCTTGATGCCTGTATATAAAACCTCTTTCGACGTGCTGAGGTCCTCAAAGCGTGGTGGCTTATTGTGAATAGGATACCCGTCAGCATTGCTCATTTCACCGATGCCATCAATCGCCTGGCCCACTACGTTGAACAACCTGCCGCGAATTTTTTCCCCGGTCGGCATCTTGATATTAGAACCTGTATCTACTACATCCATTCCTCGCCGAAGCCCTTCGGTGGAATCCATGGCCACGGTGCGCACACTGTCCTCACCGAGGTGCTGCTGTACTTCAAGTATGAGCTTTTGTCCTCCATCGCGTGTTACTTCGAGGGCTGTTAATATTTCGGGAAGCTGCGAGCCTTCACCGTCAAAGCTTACATCTATTACGGGTCCAATGATTTGTTTGATCTTGCCTGTGTTTGCCATTAAATCGTTTAAAGTTTAAAATTTGGGGATTATTAAAAATTGAGGGGCGCAAAGATATGTTTGAAGGGTTGAATTTTGAAATGGAACTGAAATAAGGAATGTGTGTCTGGAATCTACTTTGAAGGATTTGTACATCTGATTCAGTTTCAACTATTGTTTTTCCTGTTCAAGATCCAAAGAAATCTCGGCTGGAACATTCCATTATACCATTAGTTAACCTGGTGTTGAGTCAAATGAGTTCGGCACCTTCATAAGTGAAAAATTTATTCTCTTAACGGCATTTCCATTTCCTTCTCTTCTTCTGCTAAAAAGCTGTTAAAAAATTGAATCCATTATTAAAGCAATTATTTTTACAATCCAATTTCATTCACGGTCATGAAACGAAATATTTTATTAGCTGTATTTATCCTTTCACTTTTTTCTTTTTCGTATTCTGTTGCCCAAAAATCCGGTTACCAGATCATTGTCCAGGTACCCGGAATGAGGGATACCTCCTGCTTCCTCGCCCGCTATTACGGTGATAAGCAATACATCATTGACACGGTGAAAAGTGATCACCATGGCACTGCGGTGTTTGCCGGTAATAAGAAACTGGATGGCGGACTCTACCTGTTTGTTTATCCGGATAAGCGCTATTTTGAGATGATCGTAGACAAGGAGCAGCACTTCTCCATGGAAACCTCATGGGACGATCCGATCAGGGACATGAAGGTGAAAAACTCGAAGGACAATCAAAT
>JBDSEA010000254.1:0-5696 GCA_039920305.1 Chitinophagales bacterium | reverse complement strand
TTAGAAGTAATCAAATTCTTGGAACTTAATTTGGAAGCTGCCTCATTCAAAACCTTTTGTCCTTCATTTAAACCGAACATCCCATGAACAAACTCTTTTTATCCATATTCATTCTTGCCATTGGAATCACAGCTTCTCAGGCTCAGCCTTTCAAGGTTCAATCTGCCATCAACTACTTGAAGACCGGTGAGCTGGAAGAAGCAAAAACTGCAATAAATGAAGCAACACAGGATGCAAAAACGGGCGTACAGGCAAAAACATGGTATTACCGCGGCCTCATTTACCAGAGCATTTATGATAATGTTGCTTCCAAACTGGAAAAGGTAAAACCCGGAATGAATAATGAACAGGTGATCACCGCCATCGGGCCTCCAAAATCCACAACAGCCAACGCCTTAATATATGACGGCTTGACGGTTAACCTGACCCCGGATGGCTTAACCGAAAGTGCTTCGCAATCAGGTACTGAAGATGCCATGGCAGAGGCCATAGCTTCCTATAAAAAAACACGGGAAATAAGTCCTAAGAATGAATGGAACGATGAGATTGCACAGGCAATTAAATTTTATGCCGTCAGTTCGTATAATTCTGCCGTACCCTTTTACAATTCCCGGAATTACCAGGAGGCATATAACCGTTTCAAATCCTCTTCTGAATTGTTTAAATACACACAATCCAATTTTGACAGCACTTTTAAGGATACCTTATCAACTTTGTATGCCGGTTTTGCAGCTGCCAAACTCAAGAAAAACGATGAGGCAAAGCAGCTGCTGCAGTCACTTTCTGACAGAAAGATCGAAATGCCGCAGATCTATTCGGCACTTGGCGAAATAGCGCTTGCGGAAGGGGATACTGTAAAAGCATCGCAGCTATATGCGGCAGGGGCACAAAAGTTTCCGGATGATAAGGATCTGATGATCAAGAACCTGAATGTTGACCTTGCTTCACAGAATTACTCAAGTGCCGTAGAAAAGCTGAAGGCCGCCATTGCTAAAGATCCCGGGTTCATTTCATATTATGTACAGTTAGGAAATGCCTATGATGAAATAAAGGATACCGCCAACGCCCGCAAAACCTACGAGCAGGCAATAGCCCTCGACCCGAATAATTTCATCGGCTATTTCCAGTTAGGCGTAAGTTATTTTAACAAGGCCGTTGACATTAATAACCAGATGAATAAGCTGCCTGACAGTCAGCTAAAGCAAATAGATGCACTGAAGGTAAAGCGGGATGCCTTATTTCAAAAATCCTTACCCTACCTGGAGCGGGCGCATCAGATTGAGCCCAAGGACATGGATAGCATGGTTGCATTGAAACAGCTTTATGCCCGGCTGAACATGCTCGATAAGCTGGAAGCGATTAAAAAGGAAATTGATGCGCAGAAATAAGGGCGCCGATGTGCAAATTCCAGCTAAAATGTTTTATCATCCGCTGATGGACCGTAAATAGAAGGAACGGCAATATCGTTGAGCCGCATGTAAACAGTCAGCTGACCCCGGTGATGAACAAGGTGATTGATGGTTGAGCTGATGCTTTCTTTTTTGGTGGTGGTAAAGATTACCTGACCGTTATTTTTGAGTGAGAATGATTCAGCAATTTCTTCATTTGAAATCTTTTTCAGTTCCTTAATTGCATTTTCCATGTTTTCATTAAAATGCTTTACCAGTTCGGAAGTTGAAACCGGCTTAAAATGCTCAAAGGTGGCAAAGTCAATTACGGAATCATGGATCGTTACTGCAATCCACTTTGGAATTTCTGCAACCAGTAAGGCGAGGTAGCCCATATTCATTGATTTCTCGTGGGGCTTCCAGCCAAACAGGTTTTCAGGGATTCTTTCCGGTTTAAAATAAAATGTAAGCAATCTTAATTGAACAATCGCCAAAAATATTACCTCAAAAGGATTCGAGAAAAGAGTTAAGATTATTTGGTCGGGATTTTTTTAGGAACATGGATACATGGCAGCAGAAGCGAAACCCTGTTTCTACTTAACTTAATGTTAATTATAGGAAAGAAGATTTCTTTTGATTTCACAGTTCTCGCAGGTGAAATCAATTCCAGAACATCCACTGCAGTCCAAACTTAACAGCGCGGTCAGCCATCGGATAATGAACAGCTGCAAAATTTCCGTTTGCAAACAAGCCCTGCGCCGCATTTTGAAGCAGAATGTAACCGCGGACTGCTTTCACCTTCACCACCACAAATAGATCAACCACCGGAAGATATTCAAATACCAGGGTGCGCTGCTCCAGGAACTGTCCTGTTGCCGGCTGATACGCCGGCGCGAAATAATTGTTGTGGTACCGCACATCAAATCCAATTTTTGACTGCAGTGCATGCCTGTACTCATCATCCTGGTAATACAGGCTGCTCCGGAGTATGAATGACGGGTATGAAACAATACTGTTATCATTAAAGGTTTGATACATCACTTCATTATCAAGGTGAAACCGGGTTACCCTGAAATTTTTAGCTGCCGAAAACTGCAACCCGCTCAGAGTTCCGTTTTGAACCGGAATACTACCGGTAGTCCAATAAATGTAATCGCTCTGGCTGAACCAGCCTGCCTTCAGAAATAATTTTAGTTTCTGATCGCGGTAAAAAACATTTCCTGACAATGCAGTCAGGGGCACAAATGAATTATTCCAGTTAAAATAGGTCGAGTGATATTCGTCTTCAATGAGTGCCGGATGGTTATTGGAAATCATGGCTTCTGCACCTATTGCCCTTTGATCTGAAAGCAAATAGATCATGGAGGCATTCAAAACAAAATCACCCAAGTTTCTATCCAGCAGGTTAAGCTCACCAAATGAGCTAAGCTTCAGCTTTAAGAAAAACAGCGTACTGAAATTTACCCCTATGATTCCAGACTGAATCTGCTTAACATAATCCTGGTTTTGAACCTGGAAAACCGAAAACCGTGCAAATGCATCAGCCGAAAACTTAAACACGCGTGATGAGGAATCCTGCTCCAGCTTTGACAAGCGCACTTCGTTTGTGATTCTTCTTACGATAAAGGAATCGCTCGCTGCCGCAAAATTGAGTGTATCCTCAGTATAGAATGAGGCATCGGAAAATGAATCATTAAAAAAAAACCTTCTCCTCTCCCACTCAACCCGGTGTTGAAACCTGAATTCCGGGATAATTTTTTTCTTTTCAACAGAATCAATGGTTTCCCTGAACACCTTTCTTCCAAAGTTTATAGCATTCACCAGCACCAGTTCATCGCTCTTTAATACGGAACTTGCCGAATCAAGGTAAACGGTGGCGAGAGACTTGTCAAATAGCGTGGAATCAGAGAAAATAAGGTCATTGGTAATGCCACCGTTGATCTGAACATTGAAATTATTAAGAATGTACGCAGCCTTGACACTGTAAAAATTATTTGGGGAATGATATTGCGCATATCCATTGAAATTGCTAAGCCTGGAGGTCTGCCTTTGATACCAACCATCAGTCCTGAGCCGGTTATAGTCAATGCCAAAGCCAAGCTGCGGGGTAATATTCTGCGCATGTATGGCGGAAACAAGAATCTCATTGCGCGATCCCTGCTGGTACCTGACAGAAGTAAAGGCTTCACGGGTATCATAAAATTTAACATCATCAATCCCGCGCCAATAGGCATTAAACTGCTGAAAGCCAATATCAACCTCAGCATCTCTTCGCGAAATAAAAAAAAGCGGCATTGCCGGAGCCCCTGCATACCCGAGGTGCAGGTATCCAAAAGGCTGCTCTGCAGGATGAAACCGCTGAAAGAATCTTATAGCAGTATCAAGAGGTTGAATGCTATCCGGTTGACTCAGGGTGGTGTACCGCGTAAATTGCGGGTAATAGCGAAAGGTGGTATCCTGGCCTGTGGAAAAATGAAATATTAAGAAGGAAAACGGAATGATTAAAATGAAAAGCCGCAACCGGTGGAAATGATTTATAAATTTTGATATATGCAATCCGGAATCAGGAATCATAAGGATGCTAAAAGATCTTTCAGAATCATGCCCATCCGCGGCTCCGCACTTTTAGCCGCTTTTACCACTTCAGCATGTGAAACTTTTGCAGGAGTCATCTGATTTCCTTCATCACATATGACGGAAAGGCAAAAGATCCTCATTCCCAAATAGTTAGCTACCATTACCTCTGGTACCGTTGACATCCCAACCGCATCGCCGCCGAGCATGCCCATGTACTTGTATTCTGCCGGGGTTTCAAAGGCTGGACCGGGAACCCCAACATATATACCCTGATGCAATTTGATCCGGTGCTTGAAAGCAATATTTGCTGCCTGAAGTATCAGGTGCTTATCGTAAACGGCATGCTGATCCGGAAAACGGGGTCCCTGTTGATTATCGTTTTTTCCGCGAAGTGGATTGTCTGGATTTAAATTGATATGATCGGTTACCACCATCAGCTCTCCAGTTTTAATTTCAGGATTTAGCCCCCCGCTGGCATTGGTGATAAAAATCGTTTGCACACCAAGATGCTTTAAAACCCGGATTGGAAACGTAACCTGCTGCATGGTATATCCTTCGTAGTAGTGAAACCTTCCTGACATGATCCACACCTGATTTCCATTCCACTCACCACCCATCAGTTTTCCGGAATGACCTTCTACAGTGCTTACAGGAAAATGGGGAATAATGCTGTAATCAATGCTTGCATTCACCTTTATTTCTTTCACCACTTCACTCAATCCTGAGCCAAGCACTATTGCCACCTGCGGAAAAACAGCAGCTTTACCACGGATAAATTCCGCAGCCTCAATCAGCTCATTCTGTAAATCAGTCATGTGGGTTTTCCCCTGATTTGGTTATTATGAAATTCAGAACGAAGAAATTAAATTTTTCTTCTTCTTCGGATAAAAACTTTGCTTCTACCGGCATACAGGATATTTCAAGCTGATGAGTCAGAAAGTAATCGTCATGAGTCAGCAATCTTACACCATCCTTTTCTGTAGTAAGAATCATTTTTGATGAGGCAGGAATGGCAGAGTATTCTTCCGCAATCAGTTTTAAATCCCTGTAAGTAAAATAATGATGATCAGGAAACTTCAGGTGCTTTACATTTTTAACCCTGCTTCTTACGAATTCAAGCAAGCTTTCAGGGGAGGCGATGCCCGTTACCAGCAGGACTGCATCGGCTGCTCCAGGAGCTTTTTTGTTTTCAGGATGGAACAAGCTGTAAGCATCCCCATATTGTAAACCGGAAAAGAAAACCTGTTGACCTGCCCTTTGCTTCAATTCTACTATAATCTTATCCTTCTCACCTGTTGAAATTTCAACAGGACATTTAGTAACCACAATCGCATCAGCCCTTAAGGCATTTTGTTTTGGCTCACGCAAGGTGCCGGCGGGCAGCAGCACATCCTGGGTAAAGAGTTTTGAATAATCAGTAAGCAGAATGGAAAGTCCCGGCTTCACATTACGATGCTGGAAGGCATCATCAAGAATAATAACCTCCAGGCCGGGATCATCGAGAAGCATGATGGGAATTCCGATGGCGCGCTCTTCGCAGACAGCAATGGCAGCAGCAGGAAATTTCTTTTTTACCTGCAATGCCTCATCACCGGTTTCTTCAGCAGTGGAATTTTCCTCTGCCAAAAGGTATCCTGTAGTTTTTCTTTTATATCCCCTGCTCAACACTCCCGTATGGTATTTCCCGGAGAGAAGTCTCAAAAGGTATTCAGCGTGAGGAGTTTTGCCTGT
>JBDSEA010000253.1:0-26838 GCA_039920305.1 Chitinophagales bacterium | reverse complement strand
TGGTTCTTCGGTATTTTTAGTGGAATGAAAATTTGAAATCATTACCGATGAAGTAAATCATGTTCTTAAAGTTTTCCGGATTTCTGTATCCTCTTGCTCTTGATTTTACTAATTGAATTATGCTGTTTAATCCTTCTGCTGCTGCATTACTAATAAAGGATGTCATGGAGTTTACAACACCTTTATAATGTCGCTTAATAGTTCTTACAAACCGAAACATCGGTTGTAATGCTGATTGCTTAACAAGCTCGAACCATACCTGCAATGTTTTTTCTACAGCGCTTTCCTGGATGGCCCACAATTGATCGAACGCTGTTTTAAGTCCATATGCTTGGGCAGTCTTGGTAGAGGATTGCTGTAGAAATGTTTGCAGCTTTTGTTGTTGATCATCTGTAAGGTTGCCAGGATTCTTCAACCAGATGTATTTGGTCTTTTTAAGTTCTTCTACTGTGCGCACTTCTTTTTTTCTCACCTGATCAACCGCTTCATTCAATGCCTTCTTGATGTGAAAGCGATCAAACACTACTTGAGCACCAACGAAATATTGCTGCTGTCCGGCAATATATGCTTTGGACATATCCATGCTGATCAGTGTAATAAAGTTGGGATCGCCCATGCGATCAAACAGCCCTTGATAGAACTTAGCAAATACTTCGGCTTCTTTGCCTTCAGTAACAAAAATTACTTTGCCCGTATCGATGTCAGAAAATACACTCATGTAATGATGACCCCGTTTGCTGGCTGTTTCATCGACCCCTATTCGCTTAGTTGCTGAGCAATCCATTTTATCAATGCCTTGTTTTATGTAGTGCTTGAACACACTCCATAATGTGGTATCAGTTTCACCTAACTCGCGCGCTATGGCACTCATTGACATACTGCGGCATCTGTTGATGATCAACTCTTCGAGTTTAAAACTGAAATGAGTATTGATTCTGCCAAACTCGTGCTTGCCAAGCACCTTTACTCCATGTTCCTTGCATTGGGTTCGAGGTATTTTGATGTACAAGTAACAACGATAATCGCAAATGTCTAAATGCCGCCATACGCGAACAGTGCTGTCATAAACTCCACATTTGATTCCGCAGACAGCGCACGGAAATTTTGTGCCGTCATCATATTCCAGGTAGAAGTGAACGGTTTTGGTGCTGCTGATTACTTCTGTCTTGGCTATATGCCATGGCCTTTCCACTTTCAGAATTTTTTCAAATGCTTTGATAAATGCGTCCATCTTTTTCGACTCAAGATAAACTTCTTCATCAATCTAACCCACTACTTTTACCGAAGAACCAAAATTCTATAATTAATCCGGCAGCAAAATAATGATTTTTTTTGAGTTGAGCAGGACAGATATCAAAATACCCTGCATTGGCAATTACTGCTTTCTCAGACAGTTACTTTGACGGAGTAAAATTTAGCAGTATAAAAAATGAGATAGAATCTTCAATACAGCTCCTCTATTTTCATCCCCAGATATTTTCTCACAGCGAGCCAGGTACTGAAAAAGGAAAACGTCAATCCGAGAATGAGGATACCAGCTACAATCAGCCCTATGATTGAATAATCCTGCAAAGCCTCGAGCTCCGGTACCTGAGAAGTTGCAAATTTCATTACAGCAAGTAAAAGGAAGATTGCAACAATGGCAGCAATCAACCCATTGATCATGCTTCGTGAAAGAAAAGGCTTGATAATAAACATACGCGTAGCACCCACAAGCTGCATGCTGCGGATGAGCAACCGGTTTGCATACATTGAAAGCCGGATTGTGGAATCGAGTATGCTGATAGTGACAATGATGAGAAGAACGCTGATACCAACCATAAGCCATCCCACTTTTCGTAAATTATCATTAAGGGCTTCAACAAGTTTATGCTCATAATAAAATTCGCTCACTTCGGGATGTGAAGTCACTGATTGTTCAATAATATTGATGCTGTCCTGCCCTGTATATTCAGAATGAAGATTAAGATTTATTGACGCAAACAACGGGTTGTAATCGAGCAGGTCTTTAAAGTCTTCACCATTATCCTTTGAAAAAATCTTTGCTGCTTCTGCCTTTGAAATATATTCTGCACTCTTTACCCATGGCTCTGCCTGTAAATTATTCTGTAGTGCAAAAATTTCTTTTTCACTCACATTATCTTTGATGATCACAGTAAATTCGAGATTCTCTTTGAATTGATTTGCAAGTTTTCTGCCACTACTGAAAATCATTGCAAGAATTCCCATCATGAACAATAACAGGGCAGTAGAAATTATGCTGTATAAATAGTTTGGCTTAAACCTCCGGATTGATCTTTTCTTTTCACCCACGATTTTAATAATTGTACGGCGAAAATAAACCACGTTACAGGCGGATTTTTTGTCCGGGACATTGTCTTTTCAACAGGGCCAGCTATAATGAATGATGATAAACAGAATTGTAAATACGGAATTGTGAAATTTGAAATTCTCAACCTCACAGGGCGGTTTTCAGAAAACAGGAGATCTTTAGCTCCTTAGGTGATCTGTGTATCCTTAAATTTGTAAAAAAGCTGTTTGCAGGAAAAATATGGAATACAAATTCAGTGATATCGAAGAAGAAGCTAAGAAAATATGGAAGGAAAAGGATGTTTACAGGACAAGCAAGAATGGACCGGGGAAAAAATTTTACGTTCTCGATATGTTCCCTTATCCATCCGGCGCAGGATTACATGTGGGGCATCCGCTTGGTTACATTGCCTCAGATATCTATGCCCGGTACAAAAGGCTCCGCGGATTTAATGTCCTGCATCCCATGGGGTTCGACTCATTCGGACTTCCGGCAGAGCAGTACGCGATCCAGACTGGTCAGCATCCGGCCGTTACTACTGAAAAGAATATCGCAACTTTCAAGGAGCAGCTAAACAAAATCGGGTTCTCCTTCGACTGGAACCGGGAGCTGCGTACGAGCGATCCTGAATTTTACAAATGGACGCAATGGATATTCATCCGGCTTTTTCATTCATGGTATAACAAAAAAACAGATCGCGCCGAAAAAATTGAGTCTCTGACTTCAGAGTTTGAAAAGAATGGTAACGAAAATGTTGAAGCTGCCTGCGCTGAAACAGAAATATTTAGCAGTTATGAATGGACGGAAGAATACTCTTCTAAAAAGAAAAGTGACATCCTGCTAAACTATCGCCTCGCCTACCTCGCTGATTCATGGGTGAACTGGTGCCCTGCTCTTGGAACTGTTCTGGCGAATGATGAGGTAAAGGATGGAGTAAGTGAGCGTGGTGGCTACCCGGTTGAGAGAAAACTGATGAAGCAATGGTCACTTCGCATCACGGCTTATGCTGATCGGTTATTATCCGGTCTTGAAAAAATCGAGTGGAGTGCGGCGGTTAAGGAAACTCAGCGCAATTGGATTGGAAGGAGTGAGGGATGTATTTTAAAATTTGAGATTGGGCGCGCAGAGGGGAGTGATGAAGAAAATGCTGAGGATAGCAGTTTGAACGCTGGTGTTGAAAATTTTTCGAAAGAAAAATTTTCAGTTGAAGTTTTCACCACCCGCCCTGACACCATTTTTGGCGCCACCTTCATTACCCTTGCTCCGGAGCATGAGCTCGTATTTCAAATTACTGCACCGGAATACAAGCAACAAGTTAATGAGTATGTCGCATATGCAAAGAACCGCAGCGAGCGCGACCGCATGACAGATGTTAAAAAAATAACAGGCCAGTTCACCGGGGCCTATGCGATTCATCCTTTTACACAAAAACCAATTCCTGTCTGGATTGCTGAATATGTGCTTGCTACGTACGGTACAGGCATTGTGATGGGTGTACCGGGACATGATGAGCGTGATCATCGGTTTGCAAAACATTTTTCTTTGCCCATCATTTCAATTCTGAAAGATATAGATGTGAGTGAAAATTCCTTTGATGAAAGGACTGGAACACTTTGCAGCTCGGATTTTCTGAATGGATTATCTGTTCCTGATGGCATTCAAAAAGCTTTAGATTAGAGTGAGAAAAGAGGAATAGTGAAGCGAAAAATTAATTTCAAACTTCGTGATGCCATCTTTGGAAGACAGCGTTACTGGGGCGAGCCGATTCCGATTTATTATGATGACGAAGGAATTCCCCACACGGTGGATGAAAGTGATTTGCCACTGCTGCTTCCTGATGTAGATAAATATTTGCCTACTGAAGATGGTGAGCCACCACTGGCACGCGCAGAGGATTGGAAATACACACCACCAAAAGCCCCTCTAAATCTCCCCGAAGGGGAGACTTCGCTCTCGCATAGCGCTCCCGACTCGCAAAAATTTGGATATGAAACTTCAAATAAACCTGCCTGGGAAACTCTGAAACAAAATGCCCGTGCAAATAGAAAGAACTCGACGGAAGCTGAAGCATTTTTGTGGAAACATTTAAGCAATCATCAATTAGGGGAACATTTCAGAAGACAGCATGCAATCGGGAATTTTATAGCAGATTTCGTCTGTCTAAAAAAGAAATTGATTGTGGAAGTGGACGGAGGAATTCATCTCATTCAAGTTGAAGAAGACAAAGCAAGAGAAGAAGAATTAAAAAAGTTTGGCTTTACGATTATTCGTTTTCAAAATGAAGAAGTATTAAAGGCAATTGATGAAGTAATAAATAAAATAAAAAATGCTTTACAGAAACAATCAGAAAAGATCTCAGCGTCAGGGGAGCTTGTGCGAGAGAAAATCCTCCCCCTCGGGGAGGATTTAGGTGGGGCTGATCCCCCTCTGGGAGATTTAGAGGGGCGGGCTTTTCCCCTCGAACAAACCACCATGCCGGGCTGGGCAGGATCATCCTGGTACTTCCTTCGATATGCAGATCCTCATAATCAAAAAGAGTTTGCATCAAAAGAAGCAATAGAATACTGGCAAAACATTGACCTGTATGTTGGCGGCGATGAGCATGCCACAGGTCATCTTCTCTACTTTCGCTTCTGGACGAAATTTCTTTTTGATCTCGGCTTGATTCCTTTTGATGAGCCGGCAAAGAAGCTGGTGAATCAGGGGAAGATACAGGGGAGATCAAATTTTGTTTACAGGGTTGATTTTGAACTTGACTTTAACTTTGATTGGGATTCTGGATCTGATGAGGAGTATTCTGCTAACGAAACATTTATTCTTAATCAACTTCCTGTTTTCTTTGTTTCTCTAAAATACTTTTTAGAATTCGATAGAAATAAGGATTTCATTTCAAAAATGCTCGATGCTGAATTGGAACAACTAAAGCGAGAATATCAATTTGAAGTGAAACAAAATTCAATCAGACTTACAACATTTCACACACCTATTGCTTTTGTTGAGAATGATATTTTGGATACAGAGAAAATTAAAGCTTTCTACAAGGGAGAAAAGAAGAAAGCTATTTATTCAAAAGAAGACAATAAATATGTCTGTGGTTGGGGAATTGAAAAAATGTCCAAGTCAAAATACAACGTAGTCAACCCCGATGACGTTGTGGCAAAATATGGTGCCGATGCCTTTCGCCTTTATGAAATGTTTCTTGGCCCGCTTGAGCAAAGTAAACCGTGGGATACAAAGGGCATTGATGGAGTTTATCGTTTCATGAAAAAATTCATGAAACTCTTTTTCGACGAAGAAGGATACTGGATAGTGAATGATGAAGAGCCAACAAAAGATGAGTTAAAAACTCTTCACCGAACCATAAAAAAAGTGACTGATGATATTGAAACGCTCTCTTACAACACAAGTGTGAGCGCCTTCATGATCTGCGTGAATGAGCTGGGGTCGTGTCATAAGAAAAATATTCTCGAGCCGCTCCTCATAATTCTTTCCCCCTTCGCACCATTCGCCACTGAATATCTCTGGCGAAAACTGGGTAATGAAATTTCCATCACACAGGCATCATTTCCGGATTATGATCCTGCCCTGCTTATTGAATCTTCATTTGAATATCCTGTTGCCATCAATGGAAAGACCCGCGTGAAAATGAATTTTAACCTCGAGGCTGACCAGGAAGAGATTGTAAAAGAAGTGATGACCTCTGAAATACTTCAAAAATATTTTGAAGGCAAAACACCGAAGAAAGTGATCGTGGTAAAAGGCCGGATGATTAATGTGGTGGTTTAAAATGGTTGCATCAATCTAAATCAATATAATTAGATATTGAACGCTTCACGGATCAACTAAAGGACTAAGCACTGAAAGAGATATCAAAGCTGTTTCACCATCACCCAATCTGTATCCACCTGATCGCCCAGTATAAATTTATGTGTTCCTGCTTTAACAAAGCCGTGCCGAATATAGAATCTCACAGCAGGATTATGCTCCCACACTCCAAGCCAGATAAGATCGCAATGTTCTTTTTCAGCAATCGCAAAAATATTTTCCATTAGCGCTGCACCAACCGACTTACCTATTAATTCCGGCATCACATAGATGCGCGAAATTTCCAAAGGATTTTCATGAGTGAAACTTACATCTGGTTCCGGTACCTCAATATCCGGATGAGTATGCATCACTTTAGCAAATCCAATTGCGTCCTTACCCTCTTCTGCTAACAGGTAAATGATCGAAGAGTCTGCAATTTCATCCCTGACTTTTATATCGTTGTATGCTTCATTAAGATATTGCTGCATATTCCCGGCGGAGGTGGTGTTCATCCATTTTTCAAAGAAAGTTTTTCTTCCGATAGCAGCAAGAGATGATGCGTCGCCGGGTGTTGCTTGTCTGATGTGTAATTCTAACATGAGCATTTACCTGATAAATTTGCATTGCAGTGAAAAATCAAAAAGCAAATATGGAACACAAAGTGAAAATTATCGAATGTCCGCGGGATGCTATGCAGGGAATTAAAAGTTTCATTCCTACTGAACGGAAAATAGCATACATCAACTCACTGCTCGAGGTTGGCTTTGATACAATTGATGCCGGAAGCTTTGTATCACCACATGTAATTCCTCAAATGGCGGATACCGCACTTGTTTTATCAAAGCTAAATTGGTCACCTGAAAAATCCAAGCTGCTCGCCATCATCGCGAATGTCCGCGGTGCAAGGGAGGCAGCAATGTTTGACCAGATTTCATTTCTCGGATTTCCATTTTCGGTTTCTGAAACTTTTCAGCAGCGAAATACAAATGCTTCTATGGAACAATCATTTGTGCGGGTTGAGGAGATTCAAAATCTCTGTATTAAGTTTAAAAAACAACTTGTGATTTATATCTCGATGGGTTTTGGAAATCCGTATGGTGATGAATGGAGTCCTGAAATTGTGATTCAATGGGTGGAGAAAATGATTGGATTGGAAGTCAGGATCATTTCTCTTGCAGATACCATTGGCGTTGCCGATCCCAAAAGTATTTCCGGACTCTTCCGGGATCTGATACCCTCATTTCCTGCAACAGAATTTGGTACTCATCTTCATACTACACCTGAATCATGGCGGGAAAAAACAGAAGCCGCATTTAAAAACGGATGCAGAAGATTTGATGGCGCAATTAAAGGATACGGCGGTTGTCCAATGAGCGCTGATGAGCTTAAGGGTAATATGCCTACTGAAAACCTGGTTGCATTTTTTGAAGAGAAGAATTTCTCAACCGGTATCAGCAAAACTTTTTTTAATAAGGCGATGAATGAGGCCGTTAAAGTTTTTGATTAAGCTATCACGCACAATATAGCCGCGACCAGCGCGAATTTTAATACTACCACAATCAAAAAATGTTTATCACCCCCCGAAAATTGCTGAGCCTATTCTAACCATCGTGCTACCCTCCTCAATCGCGATCCTAAAGTCGTTACTCATTCCCATTGAGAGTGTAGCCGGATCAGATCCGGTCATTTGAAGCCCGGAAACTCCTGACTTCATTTCTTCGAAGAATAATTTCAGGGATCGAAATTCACTCCTGATCTGATTTTCATTATCTGTCAGCGAAGCCATGCCCATCAGTCCTTTTATACTGATACGGTTGAGCTTTGCTAACTCAGGATGATGAAGAATTTCCCGTGCTTCCTGAAAGCTCAAACCAAACTTTGTTAATTCCCGTCCGATGTGAATTTGCAGCAGCACATCAACAACCCTGTTGTTTTGCTTAGCCTGCTTGTTAATTTCTAAAAGTAATTTCCAGCTATCAACAGACTGAATAAGTGAAACGAAGGGTACAACAAATTTCACCTTATTCGTTTGCAGGTGCCCTACCAAATGCCACTCGATACTTTTGTTAACGGTTTCATGCTTCACAACCAGTTCCTGGACTTTATTTTCACCGAATATTTTTTGTCCCTGCTCATTTAATTCAAGAATTTGGTCAGGAGTTCTTGTTTTGCTTATCGCAACAAGGGTAACATGATTGTGATGGCAGTAATTTTTTATTTCGGAATATCTTGTGCCCATCAATAAAAATTGAAATGAAAAATAATTCGTTCGGTATCGCGCAAAAAGAATGAAAAAATATTTCATCATCTCCTTTTTAATGATGCTGCAAGTTTCTTGTAGTGATAAAGCAAGCTATGCTCCGTCAGGAATGATTTCGAAAAGCAAAATGGTTGATATTTTTGTTGATGTCCATCTGGCCGAGGCTGCTGCAGATAACCGCGCACTTACGGCGTCGCAGATTAATTCACTGATGGCGCTCCGATACGATTCGCTTTTCAGAAAGAATAAAACAACCTTCAGGGAATTCAAAGCTTCCTATGATTATTATGCAGCTCATCCGGCTGAGATAGCGGATATTTATGATGAAGTAGTGAACAAATTAACTACGCTTGAAAGCAGAGTGTCAGGCGGGAAACCAGCAAGGTTTCCAAAACAGCTTGGTGATTCACTGCCACACTCGTCTGAGTAATCTTACTTTGCTGCTTAACAGGAAAATATTACAGACAATCATCTTTATTTTTGTGCTTTGAATTACAATTTCAAATTTCAAATGATCAATAAACAGGTACAGGATGCAGATAATGCGGTAAGTGATGTTGCTGAGGGGAGCACTATTATGTTTGGTGGATTCGGGTTAAACGGTATTCCGGAAAACTGTATTTCCGCACTCGTCAAAAAAGGGATCAGCGGAATAGTTGCCATCTCAAATAATTGCGGAGTTGATGATTTTGGATTGGGTCTTCTTCTATCGCGCAGGCAGATTCGTAAAATGATCTCCTCCTACGTAGGTGAGAATGCAGAATTCGAAAGGCAGATGCTGAGTAGTGAGCTGGAAGTGGATTTGATTCCGCAGGGAACACTTGCAACAAGAATTCAAATGACCGCCATGGGTATTCCGGCGTTTTTTACACCTGCAGGGTATGGAACGGAAATAGCACAGGGAAAGGAAGTGCGTGAGTTTAATGGAAAAATGTATTTAATGGAACTCGCCCTTCATGCGTCTTTTGCTATGATAAAGGCCTGGAAGGGTGATACATCCGGAAACCTGATCTTCAGAAAAACGACCAGGAATTTTTCAGTTCCTATGGCGAAGGCTGGAGACATCACAATTGCTGAAGTTGAGCAGCTGGTTGAGCCGGGTGAACTGGATCCTGATGAAATCCATTTACCGGGAATTTATGTTCACAGGATTTTTCAGGGAAGTAACTATGAAAAGAGAATTGAGCGGCGCACAATCCGGCTTAAATGATGGTGTCCTAAGCTGGTCAAATGCTCGTGCAGTTTATCAAAGCGAAAAATAAAATATCTGCAAAGTGCTGACCAATATTATTTGTTAACTAAAGCAATTAAGCAGCAAGTTCCCTGCTTATTTCCACCTAATCCCATCAGCCCATCAATCAAATGGCTCTAGACAAATTCGGAATCGCAAAACGCATCGCTCAGGAATTACGCGATAATATGTATGTAAACCTGGGTATTGGAATTCCAACGCTCGTGGCCAGTTATATTCCGCAGGGAATGAATATTGTGCTGCAATCAGAGAATGGAATCCTGGGCATGGGTCCCTATCCCGCGGAAGAAGAAATTGATCCCGACCTCATCAATGCCGGTAAAGAAACCGTGACCGTTATTGCCGGTGCAAGTTTTTTTGATTCAGCTGAAAGCTTCGGAATGATTCGCGCAGGTAAAATTGATCTCACGGTTCTCGGTGCAATGGAGGTTAGTGATGAAGGCGATATTGCGAACTGGAAAATTCCGGGCAAAATGGTAAAGGGCATGGGGGGTGCAATGGATCTCGTTTCATCAGCAAAGAATATTATTATTGCAATGATGCACACCAATCCAAAGGGTGAATCGAAGTTATTGCGTCAATGTACCCTGCCACTCACAGGCGTCAGGTGCGTAAAGAAAATTGTTACTGACCTTGCGGTAATGGAGGTTACTCCGGGTGGATTCAAATTGCTTGAGCATGCTCCTGGCGTCTCAATAGAAGAAATAAAATCCAAAACCGCAGGACGATTGATTGTGAACGGACACATACCTGAAATGAGATTAGCATGATTTCATTCGGATGTTCAGATCAATCTTCCTAACTTTATTCTCACTTAATCTTAATTGAAGATTCTTAACCGATAAATTTTTTTTCAATGGAAACACTAACTGAACCCGGGATCAGAAAACAGGTAGATTTTCTTCCTCTTAATGGAACTGACTACGTTGAATTTTATGTGGGCAACGCAAAGCAGGCAGCTCATTTTTACCAGACAGCCTTCGGATTTGAGCCTGTGGCTTATGCAGGATTGGAAACAGGAGTGAGGGATAGAGCATCGTTTGTGTTGCAGCAGGACAAAATCCGTTTTGTTCTTACCTCCTCTCTGGTAGAAAATTCGCCGGTTGCAGATCATGTTAAAAAACATGGCGACGGCGTAAAAGTGATTGCGCTCTGGGTGGATGATGCAACTACCGCATATGAAGAAACCACTAAAAGAGGAGCTAAATCTTTTTTAAAGCCCGTTACGGAAAAAGATGAAAATGGGGAAGTTGTCCGCTCAGGAATTTATACTTATGGCGAAACAGTACACATTTTTGTAGAGCGGAAAAATTTTCACGGTGTTTTTCTTCCTGGCTATAAGCCCTTTCAATCATCACTTAAAACGGAACCGGTTGGATTGAAGTACGTTGATCACATGGTAGGAAATGTAGGATGGAATGAAATGAATGTATGGGTTAAATTTTATGAGGAAGTGATGGGATTCAGGAATATACTAACGTTCGATGACAAGGACATCAGCACTGAGTATTCAGCGCTGATGAGTAAGGTGATGAGCAGCGGAAATGGCAGGATAAAATTTCCGATTAATGAGCCTGCAGAAGGAAAAAAGAAATCACAGGTTGAAGAGTATCTTGATTTCTATGGAAGCCAGGGTGTTCAGCATATTGCAATGGCAACTGATAATATCATCGAAACAGTTTCAATCCTGCAATCACGTGGAATTGAATTTCTGAAAATCCCTTCCTCTTACTACCAAACCGTGCTTGAGCGCGTAGGAAATATTGACGAGGACCTTGCGCCGCTTCAGAAGCTGGGAATACTGATTGACAGCGATGATGAGGGATACCTGCTGCAAATTTTCTCGAAGCCTGTGGAGGACCGCCCCACTTTATTTTTTGAAATCATTCAGCGCAAGGGAGCACAATCATTTGGCAAAGGAAACTTTAAGGCTTTGTTTGAGGCAATCGAGCGGGAGCAAATGCTTAGGGGTACATTGTGAGGGAAGTATTTTAATACTGGATTTTCAATTGATGATATTCGCCTGATGAAACGATACGCTCCACACCTTACACTGATCACACCCTTAATTTTTGTCACCATTTTTTGCTTCAGGGTTTCAGTGGCCCAGTCATCATTATCACTGCTCGAAAACCGGCTTAGCAAAATATGGAGGCTCGACCATACAGTTCAGGATCATAAATTATTAAAAGCTGATCAGTCACTGAATGATTTTGTGATGATTCTGAATGCCGATCATTCTGTAAAGCAAGGCATGTATCCAGAGGGATTAATAGGAGGTAAATGGAGCGTGGATGAAAAGGAGATGATGCTTACAATAAAGGATGATGTGACCAGCCAGAATTATAAAATGAAAATTGCTTCACTCACTGCCACGGAGCTCGTGCTTCATGATCCTCAATCCAGTCAATCTGTGTTCATTCACTATCGCGCAAAATAAACAGCACATTGTGCAATGCTGTTTTGCATGCGGCCATTAAAAATTATTTACCGTTAATCAATCTTTAAATTGTATGCAATGCGGGTCATGATTTTATCTCCGCCGTATCCATTTCCGGATTTGATTTTAAATTAAAATGGTGCGGGTGAAATTTTTTTTTACATTGAGTCTGTGTTCAAAAAATTTTTTCTCATAGGAGAAATGCAAATTTCATCTGCAGGTTATGGTTGCCGCCAAAATTTTTATTTAAAATCACCGGCGGAATTTTGCAGTAATGAATTGATGAGCTTCGTAAAAAGCATGGATTGTTTTTCCTTATTCACATTTTTGTGTGAATAATTGCGTGAAGAAAAATTTCCTTCATGATGTAAATGAAAGTTACATTTGGTTCAACTAAAATTCAAACTATGGCTACAAAAAAGAAAGCAGCAAAGAAAAGCGCAGCTAAAAAAAGCGGTGCTAAGAAATCTGGTTCCGGCGGATCTAAGAAATCCAGCGGAGGCGGACGAGGCAGATAAAATCTGACTTTGCAATGGAAGGGCATCAACAAGGTTGGTGCCCTTCGCTTTTTTATAGCACTCCATCAGCAGAATTTATTTTGCTTTACTTTTTTTTATCATCGTGAAAATAGAATTCAATTCCAGGCTGGCTTTATTTTTCTGTATAGCGGTACTGGTGATCTTAAATTCTATTTTTCGATTAGGTGAGAACAGGATGAAAGCCATCATCACCTGGGATGTGGCCGGTTACTACTGGTATCTGCCGGCATTTTTTTATGATGATCCGGGTGAGATGAACAATTACGATCACTTGCAGCAGATATACAATCCGGGTGGCAACTACCAGGCTTTGAAAGCTCCTAACGGAAATTATATCATGAAGTATTCCTGCGGTCAGGCATTGATGTACCTGCCTGCATTTATAGGCGGTCATCTGGCAGCAAATGTTTTCCGCTATAGGGTTGATGGATTCTCACTTCCTTATCAGATCGCAATCAATATCCAGAGCCTGGCCGTTGGTTGCCTCGGCTTGTGGCTATTGCGAAAAATTCTGAAAAAATATTTTACAGATCAGTTGGTGGCGGCAGCAGTTATCATCATCGCGTTGGCATCAAACTATTTACAATACAGCAGCCTTGATAATGCGTTCTCACACAATTATCTTTTTACTCTTTATTGTATCATCATTCTCCTTACAATTCACTGGCACGAGCGGCCACAGATTTCGTCTGCTATTCTGCTCGGGCTATGTTGCGGATTAGCAGCGCTTACGAGGCCTACAGAAATGATTACCGTTATGATTCCATTGCTTTGGGCTGTATATGACCGCACTTCCATTATAAGAAAGATATTGATGCTCAGAAGAAACCTGCTGAAAATTGCTGCGTTCTTTTGGGCTGCAATTGCTGTGGGAACCCTTCAGCTAATCTACTGGAAATTATATGCCGGTTCATGGTTTTACTTCAGTTATGGTGAAGATCAGACTTTCAGCTGGCTAAGGCCGCATGTATGGAATGTACTGATGAGCTATCAGAAAGGATGGCTTGTTTACACACCTGTAATGATTCTTTCTATTACAGGATTCATCACTCTCTACAGATATCACCGCGATCTTTTCTTTATTGTCTTTATCTATTTTCTTGTGTTTTTTTATCTTGTTAGTGCATGGGATAATTGGTTGTATGGAGGAAGCTTTTCAATGCGTGCCATGATTCAATCCTATCCTTTGCTCGGCATATCTCTTGCCTCATTCATTGAATGGATGGCATTAAGGAAAATAGTAACCGTAATGGTTTTGCTCTTTATCGCCCTATGCATATGGCTGAATGGGGTAATGACCTACCAGGCTTATTTTTCCCCTGTAGGAATTATTGATGGCAGCCGTATGAATGCAAAATATTACTGGCGTGTCTTTGGCAAAACTAAAATCAGCATCAGCGACCGTAAGTTCCTTGAGACCAATGAAGAGATTTCCTTGCGGCTGCGGCAAAAGCTATCAGAAGTTTATTTCAATGATTTCGAAGATTCTCGTCTGGCCAATGACAGCAGCAAGGCCTTCTCCGGCTCACATTCTTTCATAATAAATGATCGCGTGCAGTATTCACCACTCATTTCGATTCCGGTTAATGCAAAAGAAAAATGCGGTTACAGGGTAAGTGCTAAAGTTTTTCCTGCGGAAATGGAATGGGATATTCTGCATCAGGCACAAATGTTAGTTGCTTTATCGGAAGGAACCAAAAAGGTTAAAGAAAAATATTTCAGGATTTATGGTGTGGTATCACCAAACTGGTGGCAGGATATTAACCTTGATATCAATGGCGCCATTGCAGAGTCTTACGATTCGCTCAGGGTTAGTTTCTGGAATGCGGAGGGAAAGAAAACGATGTACTTCGATGATATCAGAATTGAAAAGGTGCCGGTGCAATAATTTATGGATCAATCAAAGGACTGGTTTGACTGATCAGCAATCTTCAGCATTTGCTCATACTGCTCTGGTGAGAGATCATTAAAAAAGAAACTGATCGGATTGAGCTTTGTTCCACCTTTCCAAACCTCATAATGAAGATGGGGCGCAGTGGATTTGCCAGTGCTTCCCACATATCCGATTAGATCACCCCGCTTTACTTTTTGTGATTGCTTAACCGAGATCCTGCTCAAATGTCCATAGAGAGTTTGATATCCAACCATGTGGGTGAGAATGATATTATTTCCAAAGCCCGTATTTCCGTATTCTACGGTTGTTACTGTTGCATTACCTGTTGCATATACCGGCGTACCTACGCTCGCAGCAAAATCAAGGCCTTCATGCATTTTAGGTATCTTGTAGATAGGATCAATGCGCATTCCAAAGCCCGAGGCAATGTGTTTTAAGTCTTTATTTGAAACCGGCTGAATGGCAGGAATAGATGCAAGCACTTCCTCTTTCTTCTTAATAAACGCTGAAATATCATCGTATGATTTTGACTGGATATACAACGCCTTTCTCACCTCATCTAATTTATGGGAAGCAGAGATCATCAGCTCACCGTTATCATAATTCATAAGCTCCCTGTATTTACTTACGCCTCCTGAACCTGCCTGGCGTATGCTGGATGGAATGGGCTCGGCTTCAAAAATTACTCGGTAAATATTATCGTCACGATCCTGCAAATCAGCCATCACCTGGTGCATTTGATCGAGTTGCTGGTTCAGATTATCATATTGCAGATGCAACTCTGCTATTTCACGCCTCAATGTTTTTTCTTTCGGCGAATCAAGATAGGTATATGCAAGAGCCACAATAATAAACGCGAAAACAAGAGCAGCGGAAATAAATCCAATTGCTCTCATAACCATCGTTTTTATTGCAACCTCATATTTCTCATACCTGAGTGTCTGAGTGTTGTAATAGTATTTGACTTTTTTCATGCTGCCGTTGCGCTAAGGCGGTAATGATTTGGTGGCTAAATTTACCGGCAAAATCTATCCTGCTGAACCATTGCAAAAATAGCAAAATCACTTTGTGAGAGCAAGCGAAAATATTATTGTTAACATGATGACCTCGAAAGAAATCCGGCAAACCTTTTTGGAATTTTTCAGATTAAAGCAACATACGATTGTTCCTTCAGCGCCACTTGTTATTAAGGATGACCCTACGCTGATGTTCACGAACGCAGGAATGAATCAGTTTAAAGATATTTTCCTCGGCAATAAAATTCAATTTTCAAGCCGCGTTGCTGATACACAGAAGTGCTTGCGTGTTTCCGGAAAGCATAATGATCTTGAGGAAGTTGGAATTGATACCTATCATCATACAATGTTTGAGATGCTTGGTAACTGGAGCTTTGGTGATCCGTCTTCCAGTGATGGCATAGGGAATGGTTATTTTAAAAAAGAGGCGATTGCCTGGTCGTGGGAGCTGCTTACGGAAGTTTTCATGATTCCTGTTGAGAGGTTATATGTCACAGTTTTCGAAGGAGATGAGAAAGAAAATCTTCCCCGTGATGAAGAAGCTTTCTCCTCCTGGAAGAAACTGGTTTCAGTTGACCGGATTATTTTCAGTAACAAGAAAGATAACTTCTGGGAGATGGGTGAAACCGGTCCCTGTGGTCCTTGTTCTGAAATTCATGTGGATGCCCGGGATGATGATGCAAGAAAAGACATTAATGGCAGAGACCTGGTGAATAAGGGCGATCCGGAAGTAATTGAAATATGGAATCTTGTATTCATGCAATTCAACCGGCTTGTTAACGGATCACTCCAGCAACTGCCGGCAAGGCACGTTGATACAGGAATGGGCTTCGAAAGGCTGACCCGTGTAATGCAGCAAAAGAGATCGAATTATGAAACTGATATTTTTCACCCACTCATTGAATTCATAGAGCAGAAATCCGGTATTAATTATGGTGCTGATGAGAAAACTGACATTGCTATGCGTGTCATGAGCGATCATATACGTGCCATTGCGTTTGCGATTGCTGACGGGCAAATCCCTTCTAACACGGGTGCCGGTTACGTGATCAGGAGAATCCTTAGAAGGGCTGTTCGGTATTATTATTCTTTTCTCAATATTCATTCACCTGTACTTCATGATATGGTTGCAATCCTTTCAGACCAATTCGAAAATGTGTTTCCTGAGATAAAATCACAGCAAGTTTATGTTGCGCGGGTGATTGAGGAGGAAGAAAATTCATTTTTAAAAACACTTGAGTCAGGACTGAAACGTATTGCGTTGCTGGAAAAAGATCTGATACACAATGATATTCTTAAAGGTAAAACTGCATTCGAGTTGTATGATACCTTCGGCTTCCCGATTGACTTAACCCGGTTGATAGCACAGGAAAAAAACTGGACCATCGATGAGATAGGATTTTATGAAGAGCTTGAAAAGCAAAAAAGCCGTTCGCGCAGAGCTGCCGAAGTTGTAAGCAGTGACTGGACGGAGTTAAAGAAAGTTGATAAGATTGAATTTGCCGGATATGACTTGCTCGAAACAAAATCATCAGTAGTAAAATACAGAAGACAAAATGCAAAGGACAGGGAAATTTTCCAGCTCGTGCTTGACCGGACACCCTTTTATCCGGAAAGCGGCGGACAGGTAGGTGATAAGGGGAAAATAATTTTTGGGAAGGAAGAAGTGGAAGTTCTGGACACCAAAAAGGAGAATGATCTGATCATTCATTTCTTAAATAAATTTCCTGAATTGTTATCCACAGCAGACCTGCGGGAAAGCAGTGAAGTGATTGCCACTATAAACCGAAGCTACCGTTTCAATACCATGGCAAATCATACCGCAACACATCTTCTTCATGCTGCATTGAGGAATGTTCTAGGTGACCATGTGCAGCAGAAAGGATCACTGGTGGCTCCCGATCATTTGCGGTTTGATTTTTCTCATTTTTCTAAAATTGCCGCTCACGAATTAGAGAGCATCGAGATGTTGGTAAATGAAAAGATCCGGCAAAATATTTTACGCGAAGTGCAGATAATGCCTGTTGGTGAAGCTGTAAAATCTGGAGCAAGGGCACTGTTCGGTGAAAAATATGGGGAACAAGTCCGGGTGGTAACATTTGATAAAAATTTTTCCCGTGAATTATGTGGCGGCACTCATGTGCCTGCAACAGGTATGATTGGCTATTTTAAAATAGTTTCTGAAAGTGCTGTTGCAGCCGGTATCAGGAGGATTGAAGCAATAACTGGAATTACTTCTGAGACTTTAATCCGGCAAAATTTTGATAGCATCGAGAATCTTAAAAGGGAGTTTGGGAATGATCCCGAAAAAGGAATTGCACAATTAAAAGATGAAAACACGCGGCTGAAGAAACAGGTTGAGGAGTTCTCTTCAGTCCAGCTTAATCAGTTAAAAAAAGAATTGAAATCGAGAATTGAAAACATTCACGGTGTAAACTTTATTGCTGCAGAAGTTTCTGTATCATCTCCGGATGCACTAAAGAAACTTGCCTATGATTTGCGGAATGAAACAGATAATCTCTTTTTCGCCGCAGGCGCAGCAATTGATAACAGGGCTCATTTGTGTATCATTATCTCCGATCAGCTTGTAAAAGAAAAAACACTTGATGCCGCTCAAATCATCAGGGATATCAGCAGGGAAATTAACGGAGGGGGAGGAGGACAAAAGTTCTTTGCAACGGCAGGAGGAACCAACGTGAAAGGAATTCAAACGGCGCTGAAACAAGCAAAGCTGAAACTCAGTAAATAAATCTACAAATCTTTTTCCCCCCTGAAACTCAGCTTCTGAATCACAAACCATGAACCGCTGAAATAAATGGAGTCGTAATAACCATTTAAAGCATCGGACGATAGAAACAGGCTATCATCAGTGAACTGCCCGGTGATGTTGTGATTGAAATCCTCAAAAAAGAATGCTCCATTGGAGTCAACAGGGATGCTGTTAATACTTATAGGTCCATGGTTGATGGTGATCGTGTAATTACCACCATCCAGAATATTAATTGAATATTCATACGAGGTATCGATCTTAAAAACCCCTGCGGAATCTACGCCGTTATTTGATGCTTCATACAATCCATTGTACGTTCCGGCATACTGGTTAATATAGGGGTTGGGATTATTGACAGGCGCAGGCCCATCATTATTTTTATTGCATGCACTAATCATCGCAGAGAGGATAGCTGAAATGATTAAAAAGCAGTTTTTCATGATAGCTGCAAAGATATGTCTCCCGGAGGTTTCTGCATAAAGTGTTTTGATGGATGTATTTTGGCTGATTATTTAAACCCCTATGAAACTTGTACACTTTTATCGGATCATTCTCTTCTGGCTGTTTTTTCAACCCGGTTTAGTCTCAGCACAAGAGCAAAGCAGCTTAATGAGTTACGGGGGCGGCAGAACAGGAGCGGGATCCTGCCTGTTTCGTGATTACCAGGCGATTGGAATTAACCCGGCTAATCTGGGAATTTTCTTCGGTGATGAAGTACAGGTAACCACCGGAGTTTTGGATGCAAGTGGTTTATTTTATTCTGATGCGTTGCCGAAGTCCAACCTTATCTCCTCACTCATTAACGGACAAAATCTAACGGAAGATGAGAAAACCTTTATTGCACGGGATTTCCTGGAAACCGGAAATTCCTTTACAGGAGAGGTGATGCCGGTAGGTATAGTCGTTCAATTTCCGGGATTCGGAGGGCTTGGATTTTCATGGCGTGAAAGGATGAGCGGCAGTGTAAAATTCAGCGAGCCGCTTGCAGATCTTGTTTTCAATGGCATTAACTCCAAATATATTGACACCATTATTTACGATATTCTTGGTCACGCTGTAGGAATACTTCCTGACTCTGTTAACACCGGTCATTTATTTAACGGTTCATCCCTTAAATACAACTGGCTTCGCGAATTTAATTTAAGCTTCGGAACCAGCGTGATCAATAAGAATCAGGTTGACTTATACGTTGGTGGAAGTATCAAATTCCTGCAAAGCAATGCTATAGCAGATATTACTTTTGATGCAGATACCATTTCGGGATTTGCCGCATTCTCAGAGCTTTTTAATATTGATTATGCCAATTTCAGTGATCCGGGTACAGAATTTAAAGGGCGGCTCAGTCCGGTTGGCAAGGGGTTAGGACTTGATCTTGGCACTACAATTTCTTTCAACAATAAATATTTCGCTGCGGTTGCTGTCACCGATATTGGCTCAGTAAGGTATAAGGGAAACCTTGTAACCATCACTGATGCTTTTAAAGACTCGTTGATTAATTTCTTCGGGATTGATGAAGCAAATATTTTTTCAAGTATGGATGACATCTTTAATGCTGAAGGCTTGTTTGACTATTTACCAAGTGGAGAAAAAACCGTGGTACTACCGGCTCAGTTCAGAGTGGGTGCAGGATGGAGAGCCACGAAAAAATTTGATTTTGCACTCGATCTTATTCAGCCGCTCAATAAAGTTCCTGGCAATTTACCCAAGACTCAGTATGCTGCACTGGTTAATTTTGTTCCTGTGAATCCCGTTAAATTATCTGCTGGAATTACCGGAGGCGGTTTTGCAGATTTTGATATTCCATTTGGCATTGCTTTCAGCTTTACACCCCATCAAATATGGCAGTTGAGTATCGGTACCGGTGACATCATTTCTCTAATTAAACAAGACAGGCCCTCAATATCCCTTAATCTTTCAGTACTTCGCTTTCATTATGAGTGACCTTGTATTTCCCCTGAAATGGATTTAAGCCGGTTAAATCTGGCGGGAATCACCGCTCCCTCTTCATATTATCTTTGCAGCATTTACTAATCATCAATTATATCCCGACATCATGAAATTTTGCCTCATCACTATTCTTTTCATCATCTCCCTTTCTGCCTGTTCATCAACACAAAGGAGCGGATCTTCGCTTAGCGGGCACATCAACGGTGAAAGAGCCGGAACATTGATTTTTCTCGAGGAATTAACCTACAATTCCCGCGTTGCACTTGATACAGCAGAACTAAATGACGATGGAAAATTTATCTTCAATCCGAATGTGAAAAATCGCGGACTGTACCAGCTTCGCATCGGTGAGCAAAAGGCAATATTTCTGGTTCTTGATGAACACGCCTCAAAAATTACCGTAGATGCTGATTCTGTCTCTATCAAAAATTTTTCTTACAAAATAGCCGGTTCACCTCCATCAGAGCAGTTGAGAAAATTTATTGTTGAAACAAAGCAGTATGGCGAGGCATTTGGCTCAGCAATGAATGAATACAAAAAAAGCACTGCTGATTCTTCTGTCTCGGACTCCACAAAAAAGATCTATCTGACAAAATTAATGATGGCTGACAGCAATTTCCGCTCATATGCCCGATCCTATATTGACACTGTTCAAAATCCTGTAATTGCAATCTTCGCCATTACCAATCTGGATTTTCAGAATGACCGGAATGCTTTTGAAAAACTTGAGGCTCGCCTCCGAAAAGAGAATGCCTCATACCCGTTTGCACAGGCATATTACGTGATGATGGAAGCTCAAAAAAAACCTGCTCAGCAGGATATGTCTGCATCCAGATTTGGGCCGGGAGATGTAGCTCCGGACATACAATTACAAAATCCCTCAGGCAGTGTTATTAAGCTTTCTTCATTGCGGGGTAAGTTTGTTCTGCTTGATTTCTGGGCCTCCTGGTGCGGACCATGCCGCAGGGAAAATCCGAATGTTGTCACATCTTATCAGAAATATAAAAACAGCGATTTCAGCATATATAGTGTTTCACTGGATACCGATCATGACAAATGGGTGAAAGCGATTAAGCAGGACCACCTTGAATGGACCGCCCATGTGAGCGAATTGAAAGGATGGGAGTCTGCTATTTGTAATCAATATGGAATACAATCCATTCCCCAGAGTTTTCTACTGGATAAGGAAGGAAAAATTATAGCAATGAATTTACGGGGTTCAGAATTGGATATGAAGCTTTCGCAGGTTCTGAAATAGTAAAGAGGTAATCAGGCGCTAATTAGAATCATTCTAAACAATTATATTCGTGCCCTTAAATAAGCGCATATGAATGTTTGGAAATATTTTCTCATTTTAAGTTTAACAATACTGGCTTGCAGGAGTAGTTTTGCTACTGACCGGAATTTTGCTTATACCAATGAAAGTCGCACCCTCCAGGGCGGGCTGCGGGAACTGGAAGCCTGGATCAGCTACAGTTATGGAAGAGATAATTTTTATTCCGCAGTAAAGAATCGTGTGGAATTTGAAATTGGTTTAGGCAAAAAATTACAGACCTCCTTTTACCTGAATCTGAATGCTGAAACATTTCCGCAAACTATTTACAATCCTGTAACAGATTCAAGCGGAAGTATCATATTTCAGCAGCAAAGTGTTTTGCATACAAAATTCAACGCTGGTTTTTCAAACGAATGGAAATACCAGTTGAGTGATCCGGTAGTTAATAAAATCGGGTCCGCGCTTTATGGTGAGATAAGCATTTCTCCTGATGGATTTGAGCTCGAAACCAAATTCATTCTTGATAAAAAATTCAATCGTTTTGTTACGGCCCTGAATTTTGTTAGTGAAATTGAATGGGAAGCTGAGGATAATACTGAAGGAGAAACCGAGTGGGAACAGGAGTTCAAGCCTGAAATAAATTTCGGATTGATATATGAGCTTCCCAATAATTTTTCATTGGGATTTGAAGCAAGAAGCCTTAACATTATTCATGAGGGTATCTGGGAACATTCTGCACTTTTTGCAGGTCCTGCTTTTTCTTATAAGCAAAATGACTGGTGGGTGTCCATTGGGATACAGCCGCAGATCACTGATTTTAAAAGCAGTGGACTTGATCTTGAAGACCACGAGAAGCTCAATGCCCGGATGTTGTTTGCTTATTCTTTCTGATTATATTGAAATTGACCGTGCTCAGTTTCGATGTGAACCTGCGGGGTTTCTGAAGCCTCACATCTTCCTATTATTTTAGCTTCAATATTATATGAATTTGCAATCTCAAGAATTCCATTAATTGCTTTTTCATTACAGTATAATTCAAGCCGGTGACCCATATTGAATACCCGATACATTTCTTTCCATGGAGTTTTCGATTCCTGCTGAATCAATTTGAATACCGGTGGAAGTGCAAATAAGTTATCCTTGATAACCAGCAGCTTATTGATGTAGTGAAGCACCTTGGTTTGTCCGCCGCCGCTGCAATGAATTGCCCCGTGAACAAGATCAAAGAATTTTTCAAGAATTACTTTCATGAGTGGCAGGTAAGTGCGGGTAGGTGAGAGTAAAAGCTCACCAATATTAAGAGGTGCATTTTCAAAAAGATCATTCACGTTTTTTGTTCCCGTATACACCAGCGATGCTTTCATTTCCTGATCAAAGGTTTCAGGATACAAGTCGAAGTAATCATGACCAAGCACATCATGGCGCGCTAATGTAAGGCCATTGCTTCCTATTCCGCTGTTGTAAACATCCTCATAGCTTGCCTTCCCTGATGAGGCGAAGCCAATGATAACATCCCCCGGCCGGATTTCATTTTGAACTACTCTAACTCGGGGTAACCTGCATGATATGGTTGAATCAACAGTGATGGTTTTAACGACATCTCCGAGATCGGCAGTTTCACCACCCATATAGCAAATCCTCACACCGTGCGATTTCATCTTTTCAATAAATTCATTGCTGCCGTCAATGATAGCCCGAAGCACTTCTGCTGGGATGAGATTTTTATTTCGGTTGATAATGGAACAGAAAAGAAAGTTATCAATTGCCCCTGCACAGATGAGATCATCAGTATTCATTACCAGAGAATCCTGTGCAATGCCCCGCCAGACATTGATGTCACCGGTTTCTTTCCAGTACAAATAGGCGAGTGAAGATTTTGTGCCTGCACCATCTGCATGAACAATGCTGCAGTATTGAGGATCATCAGAAATGAAATCAGGGAAAACCTTGCAAAATGAGTTTGCAAAAAGTCCTTTGTCTAAACCGGAAATTGCTTTGTACACATCTTCCTTACCTGCGCTCACGCCGCGTTGTGCATATTTTGAATCATCCATTCAGGTTCAGGTTTAGTTTTGAAAGTGATCAGAACGTTTTCAGTTTTTCGTTTCAGGGTTTCTGAGAACTTGCTTGGCTTGAACATCAGGAAATTTCTTTATCCTCGTGTCCGGATACCCGGGGCAGTGGCTTTTCTCCCATACACTGCCCGGTTGATTGAACGGTCTTTGGTATTCATTGCTCAACCATTCATCGAAAAAATTTAAAATCCTTTCCGGGATAATAAGCATCATCACCAAGCATCTCTTCAATGCGCAAAAGCTGATTGTATTTTGCCACCCGGTCAGAGCGGGATGCTGAGCCGGTTTTAATCTGACCGCAGTTGAGTGCTACCGCAAGATCGGCAATGGTAGTATCCTCAGTTTCCCCGCTGCGGTGACTCATTACACTGGTATAGGAGTTCCGGTGGGCTGTATCTACTGCGTTAATTGTTTCAGTAAGCGTTCCAATCTGATTCACTTTGATAAGAATTGAATTGGCTGCTTTCTGCTGAATACCTTTCTTTAACCTCTTTACACTCGTAACGAATAAATCATCACCCACAAGCTGCACCTTGTCTCCGGCGGTAAGGGTTAAGTTTTTCCATCCTTCCCAGTCATCTTCAGCTAAACCATCTTCAATCGAGATGATCGGGTATTTATTGAGCCAGGTTTTCCAGAAGTCAACCATATCGGCCGAAGACAGAATTTCATTACTTGATTTGCTGAAGGTGTATCTTTTCTTTTCTTCATTCCACATTTCTGAAGAAGCTGCGTCCATCGCAATCCATATATCTTTTCCTGCCGTATACCCGGCTGCTTCAATAGCCATCAATACCGTTTCAATAGCTTCTTCATTGGATTTAATATTGGGAGCAAAGCCTCCTTCATCGCCTACATTGGTGGAGTATCCTCTTTTCTTAAGTACCATTTTGAGTGCGTGAAAAACTTCGACCCCCATCTGCAATGCATCGGAAAAACGGGTTGCACCAAAGGGCATAATCATAAATTCCTGGAAGTCAATTTTATTGTCAGCATGCACTCCGCCGTTAAGTATGTTCATCATGGGTACCGGCAGTATATGAGCATTTATTCCCCCCACATAGCGAAAAAGCGGCTGATGCAATTCACGCGCAGCAGCATGTGCGCATGCAAGAGATACAGCAAGAATGGCATTGGCGCCAAGTTTTGATTTGTTAGCAGTATCATCTGCGTCATTCATCATCCTGTCAATAGCTTGCTGATCACTCACTTCCATGCCCTGTAATTCACTTTCAATCTGCTTGTTTACATTCTTTACTGCTTGCCGGACCCCCTTGCCGCCGTATATTTTCATATCATTATCGCGTAGCTCCATGGCTTCATGCTTCCCGGTAGAAGCGCCGGAAGGAACTGCTGCTCTTCCTAAATAACCTTTTTCAGTGGTTACTTCAGCTTCGAGCGTTGGATTACCGCGTGAATCAAGAATCTGACGGGCATGGATGCTGATGATCTTTGACATAAATTTATGTGGTAATATTTAATGATTTAAACCAATGGGGTAAAGATAGAAATGGTGGCTGCTTTCAAAAGCCTCACGATAATTCTATTGCCTAAAATTTTTTACTTAATTTTCGATGGTTAGAAATACTACACTCACTTTTTTTATCCTTGCAACATGAAAAATTTTTTACTTTGTGTACTGCCACTGATAGCAATGATATGCATAGGCAAAAAAACTTTTGCCACTCATGCTGCAGCTTTGGATCTTTCCTATGCATGCTATGGTAATAATCAATACCAGTTTGTCGCAACATTTTACCGCGACTGCATTGGCATTGATGCCCCGTCAAGCTTGGTGCTTCATCTGAGTTCCATTTCGTGTAACTTCAATGACTCTACCTCCTATACTATGGAACTGGTTTATTCTACTAATGGCAGTGATACCATAGCGCATCTTGCCGGATTGTGCCCTGATCTTAAAAGCGAGTGCAACGGTGGAAACTACACAGGATATGAGCAATATATTTATGCTGTAACCGTAACGCTTCCCTTTGAATGCAATGACTGGTTGATCGGTACTGCAATTTCATCCCGCAACAATGCAATTACCAATCTGTTTGATCCCGGAAACCAGGATTTATATGTGGAGTGTAATTTCAGCAATGCCAATGGCTTGTGCGATAATTCTCCGATTTTTACCACCATACCTCTTGCATATTCATGTGTGGATGAGCCATTTATTTATAACCATGGTGCATTTGATGTGGATGGTGATTCACTTTCGTACACATTGGTAAACCCCTTGAATGCCCACAATAGCCCGATTTCTTATTCCAACTTATCGTTCAGTCCTGAATATCCGCTCACCACGGTTGACGGAACATTTGGTTTCAATTCACTTACTGGTCAGATGAGTTGTACGCCCGCATCAATCCAGATCGTGGTAATCTCGGTACTTATTGAGGAATTCCGTAATGGTGAAAAAATCGGGAGTGTTCAGCGTGATTTGCAGATAGTAGTAAAGCAATGCAGCAATAATGTACCTGAAATACCTGCTGGCATTGAAAATGTTACCGGTGGATTTCTCTTAGATAGTAATACAGTCCAGGTTTGCCCAGGTGCTCTGCTTGATTTTGATTTGATTGGAATGGATGTGGATGTAAATAATGAACTGACGATGACATCAAATCTTCCTATTACAATCCCGGGGGCAACTTATTTTACACATGGAAGTAATCCGGACACGCTGCATTTTCAGTGGCAAACTTCGGTTAATGATACCGGCTTTTATGTTTTTACTGTTACCATTAAGGATGACGGTTGCCCAATAGCCGGTCAGCAAATTTATTCGTACACAATACAGGTGGGTTCTGCTGCTGTGGAAGCCGGACCTGATTTACAAATATGTATTACTGATCCTGTTGCACAGCTTCATGTGGACGGACTTGCTCCGTTCATTTGGAATAATTCTCAATATCTTGATGTGGCTGATTCTTCTGATCCTGTGGCTTCATTGCCCGGTCTTGGTGTCTATGAGTTTATAGTAACGGCAAGTGCAGGGACCTTTTGTGAGGCAAATGATACTGTGCTGGTAACTGTCAATCCGGATTTCATTTCATCAGCAAACAGCTCACCTGACACTTTGTGTGTCGGGGAGGTAGTTATCCTCAATGCCACGGCCACCGGAGGTGCCGGCAATTATGGATACGAGTGGAGTTCGCTGCCTGCCGGATTCAGCAGTAACCAGCCAGATACTTCGGATCATCCCGTCATTCCAACCCAATATATTTTAACTACAAGCAGTGGTGGCT
>JBDSEA010000252.1:0-8939 GCA_039920305.1 Chitinophagales bacterium | reverse complement strand
CTGCCCCGCGCGGAGTTACTGCAATTTTGTTTTCGTTGCAGTATTTCAAAACTGAGGAAATGGCTTCAACTGAAGATGGCTTCAAAATGATTTCCGGCGGGAATTTTAAATCTTCCGTTTCGTCATGCGAATATCTATGTAATGACTCCTCATCGGTGAAAACTGAATTTTCCCCGAGAAATTCACGGAAGAATTGTATATCTGATTCGTTTATGGAATGGAAATTCATCACAGGTTCTTACAAAAGTAACGAAGTCGTGAGCTGCTAATGTGAACAAGCTTCCATCTGATTGAAAAGATCGTTTGTATTTTCGGAATTGAAATGAGGAAACATTCTTTTGCCGCGCACATTATATGTTGTGTCACATTATTCTGCTTTTGGAATCTAATTTCAGGAGCAACGGCGACTTCAGATCGGGATACAATCAGTTCCTCATCTTATAAAAGAGGTAATCATTACTTCTCATTACTGCCGGCTCTTGCGTGGAACAAATACAAAGATGAGATCAACTCACCCCTTACTTATCATACCACAGGATTTCTGCCTGCGCTCGAATTTGCTCTGGAAAACCGTGGCGTGAATCACAGCGGATACACCAGTATTTTTATTTCGAATCAATACATGACAACCAATGAAGCAGCATTTACCGGTGCATCTGCTGAGCAATTCCTGACCTTCAAATTCAATACTTCCCGCTGCTATGAGCCTTCAGCTTTCTGGGACTCGCGGATTCATTACCGGGTGGGATACGATGCAAACTTTGAATACAACCATCAGATTAACCTGCGGCTTGAAAATTCAGCGTACACTTTTGCCATCTGGACTACTGCAGCAATTGCCAATCGCTTTGAGTTTCCTTTCATTATTAAAACAGAAAGGAATTTTGGTTTTATTCATTTCAGAAAACCCAAACAGCATTTTTTGCTTAACTGGCAGGTCAATATTCCTTTATTCGGAATGATCACACGACCCAATTTTGCAGGTATTCGTCATTTCGCCAATGGGGAATTTGTGAGCAACCTTGCGCGTGAGATGAACGATCATATACACTTCGTTTCTCTGAATAAATTCATCATGCTTCATACTCAGATCGAGCTGCTTGCTCCCCTTGGAAATAACAATCGTCTTAAAATTGCATATGCTTGGGAAGGATTCCGGTACAATGAAGATTTTTCAAGAGTGCAGGGAGTCATAAGCGCTGTTGAAGTTGGTGTGATGTTTAAGCTGGACAGCAGGGAGGGAATTTGGTGAGACGCAAGATTTGAGATGTGAGACGTGAGAGTGGGAGGTGAAACGTAAGAGGTGATAAGGAAATAGAATAAGTCACAGGCAAAAAAGAAGATGTGAGCAGTAAGATAAGAGTTGGCAATTTGCAGTACACGATTGGCAAAAAAAACATGATGGGAGAGTTTGCAACTGACAAGCATTCCCGATTAACCGGAATATTTGCTGTGCCGCAATGGGCAAAAGGAAAATACGCAGTCTGCATTCTATGCATCATTCTGTTTTCTTCCTGCAGTAAAATCTTTATTGATGCTGATGTAGCGAACAATCCGAAATCCAATTTCGACTACCTGTGGAATGATATTCATAACCGCTATTCTTTTCTGGATTACAAAAATATTGACTGGAATAAAGTGTATGATACGCTCGCGCCTAAAATTCATAATGGCATGCCAAATGAAGATTTATTCGATGTGCTTGAAACCATGCTCAATACGCTTCGCGACGGGCATGTAAATCTTACATCTCCATTCAATGAATCAAATTATTACCCGATATTCCTCGGCAGCCCGCAGAATTATGATGGAAGACTCGTACTGGAAAATTATCTTCTTCGTGATCCAGCGCAATACTATATCACCGGTAATTTACTCAACACTATTATTGATACACTTGGTGTAAGAGTAGGATATATCCGTTATTCTTCCTTCATTAACACCATTTCTTCTTACGACATTTCATATGTCATCAACCGGTTTCTTGTTGACAGTGTTGATGGGGTGATCATAGATGTGCGAAATAACGGCGGCGGTGATGTAGGGAATATTTTTCCCCTCGTCAACCATTTTGCTGATGAAAAACGCCTTGCATATTTTTCACAGATCAAGGCGGGACCCGGCATCAATGATTTTTATGATGATGAGGAAGTTTACATGCAGCCGGCTTCCACTGCTTATCAATTCACTGGCAGGATTGCAGTGCTCACGAACCGCAGCAGCTATAGTGCTACCTCACTTTTTTCCCTCGCCATGAAGCAGATCCCCTATGTAAAGCTAATCGGCGATTCTACAGGAGGCGGATTGGGCGCACCAACATTTGCGGAATTACCAAACGGATGGACCTATCGATTTTCTGTTACCCGCACGCTTTCTCCTGACGGTGATAACTGGGAGAATGGAATTCCCGCTGACATTCTTATTGACCTTGATCCGGCACTTCAGGATCAGGGGTATGATTCCATTATCGAGCGTGCAATACAATACATCATTACCGGAAACTAACTTGCAGCCCTATCATTTAATTTCTTCACTAAATAAAACTTACTATGAAAATCACAGTACTCGGAACGGGAATGGTTGGCAATGCCATAGCCACCAAGGTTGTGCAACTGGGTCACCAGGTGATGATGGGCTCGCGTACTTCCGGAAATGAAAAAGCAACCGCCTGGGCGGACCAGAATGGAGCCAATGCATCACAGGGAAATTTTGCTGAAGCCGCCAAGCATGGCGTGGTTATTTTCAACTGCACCAGCGGCGCCGGTGCGATGGAAGCCTTAAATGCTGCCGGTGAACAAAACCTGAGCGGGAAAGTCCTGATTGATATTTCCAATCCTCTTGACTTCAGCAAGGGAATGCCCCCCTCTCTCTTTGTTTGCAATACTGATTCTCTGGGTGAGCAAATTCAAAAAGCCTTTCCCGATACCAGGGTCGTGAAGACACTGAATACGGTGAACTGCAATGTGATGGTGAACCCCTCACTTGTTCCCGGCGAGCATGACATGCTGCTTTCAGGAAATGATCCTGAGGCAAAAGCAACAGTTACTGACATTCTGAAAAACTGGTTCGGTTGGAAGAATGTAATTGATCTCGGTGACATTACAGGCGCACGAAGCCAGGAGATGTGGGTGCTGACCTGGGTGCGGATGTGGGGATTATTCGGCAACCCCAACTTCAATATTCATGTTGTGAAGTGAGCTACATCCTGCAGGTTTGCTGCAAATGTGGATTCAATCATCACGGCTCCTGTATGAAGGGCAGCTTGAGTTGCGAATATTCTTTTTTTGCAACCTGCTTCTGCATATTAACTGTAGTTTGATAAGGACCGGTAACAATCGTAAGGTTCACGAGCCAGTCAGGGATATATCCTCCCGGATTGCTGCGCATGCTGTAAAGGATCTGCACATTTCCATTGCCCTTCGGAATCAGCTGATATGAAGCAATAAACTGCGGAATCCTAACCAATTTATCTACTGAAGAAATAAATTGCGGGGCTGCCTCTGATTTAGTGTAAACGATTTTAGTCTGCGCATCCTGCCGGATTGAAAAATGAATGACCACATCACGGTCAGTAAAGGGTGAGGGAAAATCAACTATCTGATACTGATACTGCTCAGTGGCACTTACCTGCTTTAGAATCCGGGATTCGTTGCAGGCGTAAATCCATTCTGAATAATGATTTGCATCCATAATCACCGCCGCAATTGATGAGAGTGAACCATGCATCATGGAAACAATCCTGAGCTCATCAACATCTGTACCCTCCACATGACGTGAATAAACGACAATGCCTTTTTCATTTTTCCTTACCCGCCATTCATCCTTTTTCCTGCTCTGTGCAGAAGAGCAATCAGGTATGATTAAAAGTGAGATGAAAAGAAGTTTAAAGATCGTTCTGAGAAAAAAATTTATTCGGGACATGATGAGGTATATATAATATCGGCTGCAAGTTCGGTAAAAGGATAAAACTCCGATTCCAGAATGACAAGTTTAAGGCCGACCTGAATCAATTCAGGAGTGCTTCTATCGCAGGATCACCTCTCAGCTTCCTCATCTGATTCATGATCCAGGGGTAGCGGCGCGCCACCCACCTGCTCAGCGGTTTTACTTTGTAAAGTGCGGGGTTGGGAAGTGACGCTGCAATCATTGCTGCTTCCGCCTGCGATAGATTTTTAGCGTGCTTTGAAAAATATTTTTCCGATGCTGCCTCAATTCCAAATACTCCCTTACCCGTTTCAATTACGTTTAAATATAATTCAAGGATTCTTTCCTTGCTGTAAAGCAGCTCGATCATGAAAGTGAAATATACTTCCATGCCTTTACGGAGCCAGCTCCTGCCCTGCCACAGAAAAACATTCTTCGCCACCTGCTGACTGATGGTGCTCGCGCCGTGAACACGCTGAGGATGCTTCTCATTATATTTCTGCGCCTTCTGAATGCTCTTCCAGTCGAAACCACTGTGGTCAGCAAATAACTGATCCTCACTTGCAATCACGGCGAGCTTCGCATTTGAGCTGATCTCAGACATGCAGACATAATCCCGCTTCAATCCATTACCGGAGATTACGCTCGTGAGCTGTGTGATGGTGAGGGGTGGGAAGAACCATTTGCAATAGAACAGGTAAACAAGATGAATAATGAAAAGGAAAAGGATGATGCGTATGGTCAGGAACCAAATCCTTTTAAACAAGTTCCTCATATATATGCAAAGGAAACAAAAGAGGGTGTCCCGCTTCGCACTTTGCAATTTATTGCTTTACAAATTTTGCACTCATGCTTGTTCCGTTACTTTCAAGGGTAACGAAATAAATCCCTTCAGACAGCCCTCTGAGGTTGACCGGCTGAATGCTGCTCCATTGCGGTCTTATAGCACGGTAAACTTCTTTACCTAAGGTATTAGTAATTGTTAAAATACCTTGCTGATTTTGGGGTAGATGATAGCTTACCGCAAACCTGCCATCATTGGGGTTGGGGATGATGTGCAGGTCTTTTACTTCTTTGTCTGCAATTACTGTTGCAACTGTTGCCAGTGTATCGCAAGGCGAGCCGGGCAATGCGCCAAGCTCATAGTTGGGCATATCGGGCACACCACATGCCGCTTGAGTGGGCAAAATAAAACTTTGAAGGGTGACATTACAGGCAAGTCCTTTTTGATCTGGATCATTAATAACAGACAGGGCCGGATTGCAAAACACACCCCCGTTATAAATTTTACCATCAGTAGCGAATTCAGATTTTAGTCCGAAATATGCAAACGTAGTATCTGAGTAATTCCATTTTGATACGGTAATGGCGGAGTTCTGAATATCGGTGGAGTCCAGGTCAAACTGCACAATATTCGTAGAATTGATTGCGTAAAGGAAACGGCTGTTTGCCGAGAACTGAACACCACAAAAAAAGAAGGCATCATAGGTTGCTGAATCTGGTATATCAAGTAGTGCCGGATTACTGAATTGGCCGGTGCAGCGATCAAAGTAAAAAAGGTTTAGCGCTCCATGAAAAAGGTCTTTTGCATACTGATTAGCGAAATAGTTTCCATCCGGTGAAAACTTAAAATTACTATTAGTTGTAGGCTCGATAATTTTTTCTCCAATGCATTGTTTCGATGGACCAATAATAGAATCAGGAGTAATGAGCCATGTGTAATAGCAGTTGGTTAAGTACTCATTTCTTACAAGCCACCAATCCCGACCATTGGCATGGCGACATGTCGTCATTCCTGCATCACTCATAGTATCCTTAAAGATCAGCTTGTTCTTTTCAATTACTTCACCCAATCCGCTATCACCATTCATATCAATTGTATTCAATAATAATTCATTTGGTCTTGGTAGTCCATACTGCCACAACGTCGTATCATACTCTATCTGAAACAAATAATAAAGGTGATTGGATAAGGGCTTAGGAAGTATGATGTTGCCCTGAATATTTGGAAACCCCTGATCAGCACTATATGCATAATCTACCCATGCCGCTAATTGCGGACTTAAACCAAATCCATTAACCATTGTATCACCGTTACGATTCATTACAAATCTTCCATCGGAGTAGAAAAAAAGATTTCCCACTGAGTCGCAGCTATTAGTGCTCGTAAAAAAATATTGTAAGTCGGAATGTAGAGAATCCGAATGGGGAACTGAGTCATTAAAATCCAAATAAACATTTTGAAAAATACCAAGTGCCCATTGATTACCATAGCCTTGAGAAGAACAGAAACCGGGCAAGCATACGAATATCAATATTCTAAACCGCATAAGGAATTCAGGTTATTTTACAATAACTAAATTTTGAGATTCCTTAATGCTGTTCTCTATGTCTATATGTACATTATAAATGCCCGCAGAAAGCGCAGTACAATTGATCGACTGATATTCAGTCCCTGCAGGTACGTTAACAGAAATTAGGTTACGGCTTAAAATATCAAATAACACGAGCGTTGTACTTTCTGAAACAGGTGTTCGGAATTTAATTATTGCAAAGTCACGGGAAGGATTTGGGTAGATTAAAAAATTATTAGGCGAGTCCTGTTTAAGCTTTACATTGCTTGAAGATCTACATAGGGTATCATCATCAAAATAAATATTGCCTCCGGTTAAACCATACAATGCCCTTGCTTTAAAGACGGCCACGCCATTTACAGATGGGCATGAAAATGCCATGGTAGAAATGAATTCCTTTTCGTCATGGCTAAGAGTATCTATGCCAGAGGTAAGCACTTTCAGGTAACTGTCATTTACCTGCTTTTCATTTAATGCAAATAATAGCGAATCCCCAATTTGAGAATTGAGATCTGTTGCATTAACGAAGCTTGTGCTGCTAAGTCCCTCAATGGAATCAGAAAGCAATTGCAAGGTTTGACTAAATTCATTCAGCTTTGCCATATCACCTGCACCTATTGAATCATAAAAGCTTTTTAAATCTTCATCTTCAAATGTAATTGCAGTATCCTGATCCAAAGATGCATAGAGTACCTGCTGATTCATCCATAATTCCGTTTCATTGGCTGTAGTATCTGTTGTAATAGCAATGAGTTGCTGAATAGCTGAAGCCACTGCATTATAATCAATAGCAGTAGAGTCTATCCCATCTTCTTCTTCTCTGATGGTTGGTTGAGGACAATTATATGGCACTGCAGAAGTACTTGGTACAAACTGGAAACCAGCCGACCCAAAAGTACCACCCTGGGTAAAGGTTTTTAACACAGCAATATCAGTCGAGTTATAATAAAAACTTCCTGCCGTTACCGTATTTATGTGATACGCCGCCCATGCACTTGAGTTTGTAAATGGTCCATACATATAATTATAATGAGAGTGAGTTGCATCACCCTGGTTGCCTATAAGATCAGAGCCATTAAAATATTCGCGTACCAATCCATAATATAACCCATCACCTGAAACCGGAAAGGCGACACCCAAGACATTGGTACGCAGGAACGTATTTGCGCAGTTACCTTTAAAATGAATGCCGTAGCCGAATTTATTCAGGGTATTGCAGGTAACGATCATATTCTGGCTCTGGTAAAGGGTAATTGCTTCTTTCTTAAATGCGGCGTTGTATTGTGCAGCATTGCCGTACAGGTTGTTATACAAAAGAGTAGCCCCATTACTTGCTGATGCATAAATTCCATACACCGGTCCATAAGTGTTGCTTGTGGAAGTCATGTAAATATTATTATACTGAAAAACAGTATTGGAGCCATTGTTAAGCAGATAGGCTCCATACCTGCCATCGGTTAATGTATTGCTATAGATTTCATTGATATTGTTGCTTCCTGGATAGTCCTGTATGGTTATACCGTAAAAACCGTCACTAAAAGATGCAGGCGACGCCACTGTTATTACATTTCCAGATATAGTTTGATTAGAAGATTGATTCAATAACATACCAATACCATATTTTCCATTTGTAATGGTGTTATTATAAATTAATATAGTAGTACCCAAGGAACCGGAAACCTGTATTGCATTCAGCACATTATCAATTTTATAATCGCTTAATGACGTTGAAGAAAACCCTTTGATGAGAAACCCAAAATCACAATTGCTGATTGCAGGTGTAGCGGCATATTGTCCTGTGCCTGTAACTGTTACTGTAACGGGTGAAATCGTACTAACATCAATATAACCGGCCTTACCATAATATGGATAAGCTCCTGTGCCGGTTATGCTGGTAAAAATATTCCTGTAAAGATTTAAGGTGCTCCTCGTTAGACTATAAATTCCATTGTAAAGATTATCGAAAGTATTCTCCAAACCAGCCGTATTATTTCCAACTGTAATTCCGCTTACCGATGAATTAATCACTAAACCATGAAGACCTTTCAAGGAAGAAGCAAAAGGAGCTTTTAAGCCTAGCACTGTTTTGAATACAGTAAGCGTGATGGCACTTGTTGAATAATTGTTTGTGCCGGCAAATTCAATTCCCACATTATTGTCTTCAAAACTGGTATTGGAAGTAATAACCGAACCTGAAGCGCTGATGTAAACACCGGTTTTCGCATCCCGCACGCGTGAAAGGTTGGTACTTGTACCGGAAGCACTGTATTGTGAATTTGCAAGTGTCCCGCTTATTCCATTCCACATATTAATACCATCACAGGAATAGAAGTCACTTCCAAACTGTGTAAGTTTGTAACCGTTCAAATTAAGCGGCACATTTTTGTTAAAAGTAAAATAATCACAATTATTTATTGTGATATTACGATCAAGAGTAAATTCACCATTGAGGGCAATTTTCTGTGTTAACCCTGTCATGTCCAGGGTATTGGTATTCCAGTCTGCATTGAACCCCTTTAATGCGAGGTTATAAATTAATGTTTGGGGTGTAGGGTTTTGATAGGTTAGCCCGGCATCGGAATTACAACAACTCACACTCGTGAAATTGATATCCTGGGAAAGGCAGCATCCGGCATCATTGATTGCAATTACCGTATAGGG
>JBDSEA010000251.1:0-5260 GCA_039920305.1 Chitinophagales bacterium | reverse complement strand
CAGTACTTATTTGCACCCAATGTGTCCCCGCATCCTCACTGCGAAACAAGCCTCCGTTCGAATTCTCAACCATTGCCCACACCCGGTTATGATTCACCGGCGAAATGGCTACCGTAATTTTTCCAAGCAGCCCAACAGGCATACCAGGGTTCTGTGAAATATTATTCCAGTGATCTCCACCATCAACTGATTTGTACAGTCCACATCCCTTGCCACCGCTGCTCAGTGAAAAAGGAGTACGGTGCGCCTGCCACATTGTTGCATACATGATTGCAGGATTGACCGGATCAAATTTTACATCATAACAGCCGGTGCTGTCATTTACAAAAAGAATTTTCTGCCATTCGTTCCCTCCATCCCTGGAGCGGTATAGTCCACGATCGGGATTGGCTCCGAAAATTTTTCCCATGCAGGATGCATATATGAGCTGTGAGTTTTGGGGATGAATCAGAATATTCTGTATAGCATATGATTTTTCGAGCCCGGTATGCTTCCAGGTTTTCCCGGCATCGGTTGATTTATAAATTCCATCACCAAAAGAAATATTACTCCGCATTTCTGCTTCACCCATTCCGGCATATATAATATTGGGGTCAGAAGGCGCAACCGCAATAGCGCCCACCGAGCTGGTCCTGAAAGCAGTATCAGAAATACAAAGCCATGTTTTTCCGCCATCCGTAGTTTTCCAGACTCCGCCGCCAACCGCCCCGAAATAATAGGTTTGATTATCCTGAATTACCCCACTAACAGCGAGCGACCGTCCGCCACGCCATGGCCCGATGCAACGCCACTTCATTCCCTGAAATAAAATGGGATCATACTGTTGTGATGCGGTTGCTTTTGACCCCGGCTTTTGTGCAGCAGAAAAGTCATAGTGAAGGAAAAAGGCAAGGGAAACTGAAAGAAAAAAATTACAACGCATGATGGTTGGGTTATGCGCTAAAAATAGAAAGTAAAATCTGCCACCCGGTGGCTTGAGAAATAAATTGCCAGCAGAAACTATGCAAATGGGTTAACAGCAGTGTCTCGCTATGGCAATTTAAATTTGCTATCTCACGAGCGTTACATTGCCTGCAACTTCATGTATGATCTGGGGGTTATCATCAAGTACATAGGTTGCTGTATAAACATAGACGTCAACGGGCTGCAGAGTGCCGTTTAACTTTCCATCCCACCGGTCATTGATACCATGCCCGGAAAACAAAAGCTCTCCCCACCGGTTGTAGATCATGAAATCAACTGATACCACATGCAGCCCTACCGCACCGAAACCATCATTGACGTTATCACCATTCGGGCTGAATGCAAGAGGAAAAAGCACTACCGGGGAACAGAAAGTGACCACCCGGATCGTATCGCTTCCCTTACAGTTATGTATATCTGTAATGATCACACTGTAGAGACCTGTATCGTTTACTGATATAGCTGAGGTGGTTTCACCGTTGCTCCAAAGGTATGCATCAAATAAGGGGGCCTGAAGGAGAATTACTTCATGAGCATCCAGACAAAGTGAATCAAGAGGAGGCAGAAAATTTTCAATCTTCGGAACAGATACAATGACCGTGGTGTCAGAAACAGTGCAGGCATCCAGGGTTGCAGTTACTGAATAAGTTCCGGTCTCAGAAACAAGTATTGACGAGCCGGTTGCCCCTGTTGACCATTGCAGGTTCGTATTTGCGGTCGCCTGAGCTAAAAGCAGAATAGTTTGCTGATCACATAAAGCAGTATCCGGCAATGTTACACTGATGGAATCAACAATATGAAGTTGTACGGACAAGGTAGTATCAAAGCATCCATTTTCCGCCTGCGTGCTCAAGCTGACAATAAAATCACCCGGATTGACATAAGAATGTGAAACGATTTGGCCGGCCCCGGTGGCGCCATCACCAAAATTCCAGTTCCAGGCAATTATCGTCGAATCGTAATAAGCAATAAATTCAAAATCCCGGTGACAGCCAATGGTAGTATTGAACCCGGAGAAAAGCGTGGTATCACCATTGTACACCACATAGAAGTAAGGATTCAAATTATTTCCTCCACCCACCACGATCGTCCAGGTTACCACTCCCTTGTGGCAGGAATCACCCTGCTCATAAAGGGTGATGGTGTATATTCCGGCAGAGTCAAATGTGTAGGTAATGTTCTGTCCAATGGCGGTATCACCGTTACCAAAATCCCAGTTATAGGTTTGTACCAGCGGATCTGAGAGGGCTGAAAAATTTACGGTATAATTACACAACAGTGTATCAAAAAAATTCGAGTAAAGGGTAGTTGTCCCGTTATAGGTGATATCGAATTGCGGAGATAAGTTAAATACATTTCCCTGAATGATCAGGGCAGTCACCACATCAGGCGCGCACTGATCTTTTTTAGCCCCGGATAAGGTAATGGTGTAGCTGCCATTGGTGGTATATGTATGTGTTACACTTGATCCTGACCCTGTTGTTCCATCACCAAAATCCCATTCAAATGAAAGATAGGATGTATCGCCATGCGCTATTACTGTAAAGGTGCCGGGACAACCAATGGTATCATTAAACTGAAGGTAATTTATGGTATCGCCATTATATACAATATCGAATGAAAGGGGAAGGATGTTCAGATTGGAACCAACACCATATCCAAATGATTCATAGCCTCCGAATCCATAAACATAACCGATAAAGCCGCTATCACTCTGAATGGTGTGGTTACCCTGGGAGATATCGAGTTGCGCGTAAGAATAAGCAGGATCATTTGCGAAAGCGGTAAAATTAACCGCGCCAATGAATGATCCATCCAATTGAATTACATCAACTCCGGATGTGGGTGTTACCAGATTGAGATAATAACTGGTAATCACGTTAGAGCTGAATGCATTGAAAGTAATGAGATTAAGATGCTGCTCAATCGGGCTGATCATAATAAAAAACGGATCACCATCCTGGTTATCCCAGCTTGAGCTCGGGCTATATTCAGCAACCGCGATGGGTTGATCCGCCGAAAAAATGGTCGCTGAAGATTCAGTATAGTCATAATAATCCCCCGCGGTAGTTAGGGTAATGGGGGCGCCGCCATCAATTGTAAATTGTGTATTATCCACCGTAGAAACGACTCTTATAAAATCAGAAAACCGTGACTTAAGAGGAACGGTATAATACTTTTTGCCAAGGCTCACCGCGGGCACCATCTCTTCATACAGCATATCACAGGCATAGAAGCCGCCTGTTGGTGGCAGATTGGAACAGCGGGTGCCGGCAAAGAGCGCAAACTTGTGACACTGAATAGAATCCACCGCACGCACCCTTGAGCCCGTTAAATCACCATAATAATCATAAGTCCATCCTTGCTGAACCATGTATGTTTCACCGGCATTCAGGGTAACGGTAAAGGGAACATCTGCAGGATTACCATTTGAGGTAATAGAAGAAGGAGTGATCTCGATAATGGTGCTGTCGGTAACACTCACGATCATAAAATCAGAAGGAAAGCCATAGGCACTTAATCCCATTTGCGAAACTACCCAGTAATCATATCCGAGGGATGGGGTTGGAAGTATAACAGTAGCATCGGCAGAAAACGCCTCATAGTCGAGCGCATAAACCGAAACAATGGTATCTGCCACCACGTGAACTCCCTTGGGTTGCGCTACCTGGTTTGCATCTGCCTCGCATAAGTTGGTGGGTACAATAATATCAGTGGTGGAGTTTGCTGCAACCGTAAAATCCTGCGACCACCCATTCAATGGTATTGATACCGTTCCTGCCGTTGCAAAATCAGAGCTGATGTACACATGCATGGTTACCGGGCTCTCATTCGCACCCTGTAAAAAGCCAATCCAGAAATCTTTCCCCTTTGTACTCAGATTCTGACATTGAGCTGTAAAAACCGGAAGTAAAAAAATGAAAGAGGTAAGAAGCGTGTATAAAAATCTATTTATCATAAAAATTTTTGATCAGGGAAAGGTAAGGAAAGTTTTTATCGTTCAAGATTTGGTAAATTATTCTTTACACACTTTTGATTGCTATGTGCTCTTTTAAACCCTCCAAATTCTTACAACTTTTTAAAACATTGCGGATTCAAGCCCTTGCATCCTCCTCTTCCTTATACTTCATGATCATATCCAAAACATCCGGAACAACATCACTGCAAATCGTGATGAATGAATCCTTCCTTGCATTTTTGATTACATAGTCAATGGCTTCAGTCTCCTTCGGAATTACTTTTACTTTTTTAGCAGGGTCCACTTCATAAATACCTTTTTTCAGCAGGTCAATAATTTCATCGGCGGTCTTTCCCCGCAGATTTTTATCCTGGCGTATCACGATTTCATCGAAGGTTTTTGCTGCTACCCTGCCCAGGGCGAGTGTATCCTCATCACGTCGATCGCCCACCCCGGCCACCACTCCCACCTTCACTTTCGCATCAATCTTCTGTATGAACGTACTCAGGTTTTCCAGTCCCGTATAGTTGTGTGCATAATCAACAAGCACCCTGAAGTTTTTAAATTCAAAGAGGTTCATTCTTCCGGGCGTTGTACCCGGTGAGGGAATAAATGTTTGAAGTGCTGTCCGGATATCCTCAATATCGAAACCACGCAAGTAACCTGCAAGCACTGCAGGAAGAACATTGGCGATGTTGAACACTGCCTTGCAGCCAAACGTAAGGGGGATGGCCGCAATTTTATCTACCCTGATTTTCCATCCGCCTTTCATGATGGTGACGTAGCCATTTTCAGCCACCGCAGAAATTCCACCCCGCCCGGCATGCTCACGGATGTGCGGATTTTTTTCATCGAGTGAAAACAGGGCAAGCCGGCAATCGAGATCTCTTTTCATCTTAAAAACAAGCTCATCATCGGCATTCAGTATGGCATATCCTTCAGGCCACACTGTTTCAGGCACCACTCCCTTCACCTTTGCCAGCTGCTCGACCGTATCAATGCCCATCAGGCCGAGGTGATCGGGCTGTACATTGGTTACAATGGCAATATCACAATGGTCGAAGCCAAGTCCAGCCTTGAGGATTCCTCCACGTGCAGTTTCCAGCACCGCAAACTCTACCGTGGGATCCTTTAATATAAATTGTGTGGAGACCGGCCCCGTGCAATCGCCGCGCATCATCATCTGGTTACCAATATAAATTCCATCAGTGGTGGTATAGCCAACGCGATAACCCATCGAGCGCACGATGTGTGCGATCAACCTTGTGGTGGTTGTTTTTCCATTGGTACCGGTAACCGCAATGATCGGGATACGCGTGTCAACTTCCGATGGAAACA
>JBDSEA010000250.1:0-5626 GCA_039920305.1 Chitinophagales bacterium | reverse complement strand
GGCGCCATTATCATTTCCCTGTCCATTACCTCCAGCACCACCCATAAAAATTTTACCAAGAGTATAATCGAGTGCAACACCTCCCAGACCCTGGATCGTATTGATGCCACAGAAATTATCTTCAAATCCACCCACTCCACCCGCGCCATAATTGCCCCCTCCTCCTCCTCCACTGTTAGCACGGTTGCTACCGCCGCCACCATTTGCCAGCTTTGCCCTGCCTCCACTTTGCGGAGCATTTACGTACTCTGCAATCCCCTCTCCTTTCATTCCCGAAGTACAATTAACAGGATTGATGTAGTAGTTTGTACTACCGCATACCCGTAACCCATTGCTGCACGGCACCTGACCGCGGAAACCTGAGCCACTTACATAAATATCAGCATTCATGGTAACAGTCCCACCGGATTCAAAAATCAGAATGCCACCTGTGATACCATCCCATGTCTGGGCTTTAAGCGTATCTGTTATATCCACATCACAATAAAAAGGAACAGTTACAATCTGCACTTCACCACTTGGAACCGTGTATGTTTTAGTAAGGGCAGATACCAGCGTAATGGTGGTGCCTGCGATGGCAGAGATATAAGCGAATTCGAAATTTCCGCAATCATTGTAATTGGTAATATCACCGTAGTTTACAGTATTACTGGTTGTAATTCCTGCACCCTTCATTTGAATGATCATAATCTTATCGCCCACCACAAAACCTGCAGTGCTGGAAACTGTGAGATTGGTTCCGGCAATGGCTGAAACTGATGCATAACTATTAATTACGCCGCTGATAGGTAATGCTTTAAGAATACCCCAGGAAAAAAGCAGAATAAAAAGTGCACAAAATTTCCTTACGATGTTTTTGCCTGACGAGAATTGCATTTTTAAATTATTGGTTGACACTGAGCAAAGCAACGTAATTTTTCGTGAAGAATAAACAGCTCTTTGAATGAAACTATTCGAATGTTGATAATCAGGGAATTCAATTTCTGATCCTAATTTTTATTAGCTTTTAAAAATTACCACAGGTATAAGCAAATTTTTCAATTACACTTTTCGAAGGATCACATTGTTCTTTTTTCCTCCGACTAAATTTGTGACCGAATATCATTGGAGATTCTTTCCATCTCCTCATCCGTCAGGTTCAATTTGGGACGACTAAAATTGATGTCAGTAATGCTTTGCAGAGGAATGAGATGAATGTGGGCATGGGGAACTTCCAGGCCAATCACTGCCATCCCAATACGCTTGCATGGAATTACATCCTGAATTGCTTTTGCCACTTTTTTTGAAAACACCATCATCTTTTCCAAAAGCGCATCATCCGCGTCAAAGATGTAATCCACTTCTTTTTTAGGAACTACGAGCGTATGTCCTTTTGCAAGGGGAAGAATATCAAGAAAAGCGATGCAATACTCATCCTCAGCAACAATATGCGCAGGTATTTCACGATTAATTATCCGGGAAAAAAGAGTCATTCAATAAATATTTTTATGCAATCTGTGTGATTATTTTCATTTATGCTATAAGAAATTATTACAAGGAAATATCCAGTACTTCAAGCTTCATTACCCCTGCAGGAATCACAATCTCAGTAACATCACCTTTTACTTTTCCAAGCAATCCTTTTCCGATGGGAGATGAAATAGAAATCTTCCCTGCCTTAAGATCAGCCTCTGATTCAGATACAAGCATGAAGTTTACAATCTGCTTGGTTTGAACATTCTTTAGCTTCACTTTCGAAAGCAACATCACTTTTGATGTATTGAGGCGGCTCATATCAACCAGCCGCGCATTAGAAAGGGTGTCTTCAAGCTGTGCAAGCTTCATTTCCAGCATACCCTGGGCTTCTTTGGCTGCGTGGTATTCAGCGTTTTCAGCAAGATCACCCTTCTCACGCGCTTCCTGTATGGCTTTTGCAATTTCTGATCTGCCCCTGGTACGAAGATCATGAAGATCCTTTTTAATTTTATCCAGGCCTTCTGCAGTGAGGTATGTTAATTCTGACATTTGAAATTCTTAGTTTGAGTGAAAGAAAAAAAGAAACGCTCCTGTGAGAAGCGTTTCTTCAGTATTATCAGAAACGTAAAGCTACAACGTAATTCTCAATCCTGCGGACTGTGTTCCTTTAAATGGGAAACTTGTTCTATAGCTATAATCCAATCCCAGGCGAGGACCATTTTTCTTAATTGGAAGCTGAAAAGTAATACCACTGGAATAGCCTGTAAGCGCAGTAACACGTGTGTCATTATCAAGCAGGTTAGCTTCAAAATTATAACCTGCACGCAGCATCACAATGTCCTTGTAGGAATATTCCAGGCCAGCTCCGATCTGATCCTGAGAAAATGAATGAGAGCAAAAGTTGGCGGCCACAGTAAGGCGGTGAATCAGCTGGGCAGTTCCTCCGATATTAAAATTGTAAGAGCCCCCGATATTGAGTAACGAGGGAAGCTCGAAACCCTGCGAGCGTTGTTCCAGAGTCATTGTATAATCACCTTCCTGTGATTGTCCGCTGAAAGATAACCCGTCACCACCATAGTGCATCCTGGACCCGATGTTACGAAGTGCAATTCCAAAATGAATTCTTGTGGGATCAGATTTTGGGCCGGTAACATATTGAATGCCTGCATCTACTCCCATTCCGAACGCACTCACATCAGCGATGGATTCAGAAATTCCTCTTACCACAATACCACCGTAAATACTATTGGAAAATACTTTGGAATAGGCAATAGCCATATTAATATACTGCGGACTGTAATTTCCAAGACCACCCTCCGGCAAGCTGGTTGTAGTGATCGGTATATCCCCAAAATTTATTGACGAAACATCCGCGCCGATAACGCCACCCTTACTGCCTATTCTCTGGCTAAAGCCGAAAGTATTAAGGCTGATCCCGCTTCCGGACAGCCACTCTGTATGGGAAAAAACCAGTTCGGTTTTTTCAGTAAAAGCCAATCCGGCAACATTGAGGTTTAGTGATTCAACACCTTTTACAAATGCCGTATTGATACCATCCCAGCCGCTGCTTTGAGCCCATGGGTTTATTAATAACTCTGAAGCACCTGCCTCACCCTGCCTGTCCCTGTTTCCACCATAAACCATGGTCGAAAGAATCAGGAATGAAATGAAAAGTTTTAGAACTTTGATCATGTTATTATTTTATAGAGGTTAGTAATTATTTAAATCAGAAGGCCTGAGTACTCCAAACCACTTTAGTGTTTTTTCACCGAGACCCGGAGCATCAATGTGAATGATATACAAGCCGCTTGCGATGGGAACACCAGCATCATTTTTCAGATCCCAGTCCACTGATGTAACGGAGGCATCATCTCGCGAAATCTTGCGAACAAGCCTCCCGTCCAGTGAATATATTGTAATGGTACATTTCTGCGGAAGGTTAGTGATCTTGATCCGGTTATCCAGCTGACTTTGTTCATAAGCTGAATATGCATAATAGGGATTTGGGACAACATTGATAGTATCTAATGCTGCAATTGCAGTAGGTGTGTTCTGGGGAACTGCAGCAAGGGAAGCAGTACTAAAGGTATACCGCGGCATTCCGGCATTAGCCTCTGCATCTGTATGGTAAACGGCATATGGCTTGGTAACCCTGATCCTGATATCAACCTGATTGGGAATAAAACCTTCTTCAATGGAATTGAATGAAAAACCAGGTGCTAACAAGGGAATGTTGCACCATCTTACCGATTTATAAACCTCTCTTTTAGCAGTTGAAGAACCATCATGCAAGTCGGCAAGAAAGGCAGCACATCCATCATACCTTGTACTTGCCACGTAGATGTAATGCTTACCACCTATCCAGAGTGTATTAAACGTGGGGTCGAATATATCAGCTGTAGGATTCCACCACATGTCATTTCCATTTTGACCTGCCAGCCAGGAATCTTCCCCGAAAAATATGTTTAACCTTTCGCCTGTTACCGGATTAATTGCATAACCGGGGAAATATGAACGGCCTTGCTCGGTAGTGATCTCATTGTTATTTACATCACGTGAATTCGCTGCCCTGGCACTTAGTTTTGCAACTCCTCCCTCACTCAGCGCTGTTTCGTTTTGCTCTTCCACAACGATACACTGCGACCATTTGGTTTTGTCCGATGTAAAAACAACATCAATATTCATCAGGCTATCAAGAGGGTTAAGTGAAATGTGAGAAGGTGCATCTGCCCATGCAGGGCCAATTGTTTTTTCATCAGTTGCGAGGCGGTAGGGCGACCAGGTTCTATCAATTACATTTTCGTAAACCTGGTTATCATCAACGCCTACATAATCAGGGTATAATGATCCCGGTTGCTTAAAGATGCCCGCTCTTATCCAGCTAAAAATTGTTTCCCCGTCCTGATCCTGTAATCCGGTCAGCCACGGTTTTTGCGGATCGCTGAAAACCAGGGTTGATTCAATGAAACCATTATTATTCGCCGTTTGCTCTTCAACTGAGCCCCCCGGATTGCGAACCTGCTCCAGATAAATTTGTAATCCCCAGTCAGGAATTATCTGTTGATTAGGTGCTGCAAGATTGAAGTCAGAATAAATTATTTCCCCTGTGTTTATATTTTTAAGGTACCAGTAGGTGGTCATTGCATTAAGCACCTGACCTGCTCCAAGAAGACTGTCAACAATCGCAAATTCAAAATCTGCTGAAGGGACAACTTTCGGATTGTAAACGGTAATACTAACCGGACCCTTTCCTGCCTGATAGGTTTGATGATAAATCTGGGCGGTCGGACTGGCTAATATATCAGAAACCGACAGGTCAGTCAGGTCGGTTGCAAGCTTGCCATTACCCGTTCCTTCCTGCCGTGTAATCTCAGGTCCATTGCCATAGGATGCATTGATGTCTAATCCACCAAACTCCGGAGCGGGGATGTGGGGAATAGCAGTATAAATTGTAATATTCTTCCGGCCCGCGAGATAGGGCAACATTTGAACCTGGGTTGTGATATTTATGATACTGCCATTATCGTCTAATACGGTATCAGCAAGCTCATAATAATTAAACGAATATGAAATTGCACTATAATAATAAGTTTTATGGTTTACGAGTCGCTGGTCTCCTGAAGCGAAAGCATCATTTTTAATATCAATGGTATGAACAATTCCCGAATTTCTTCCATCCACCATTAAAACCGGAACATTGGGCTGAAGATTAGGATTGCCCACATCAAGCGTTACATCATATACATAATTCACAATTTTACTGATATCGTTTTTGATATCGCTTTGCAGTACGAGGCGGGCTTTATCAGGATTGTCATAATCCTGGGCGCTCACATCAGGGTTTTCGAGCTGATAGATTTGATAGCCTTCAAACTTATAAAGCGAGTCAGGGCTTCCAAGAGCTTTAATCTGAGGATCTGCTACAGTAAAGGATTCGACATCTTTAGTATTCTCAAGTGAAATAATCAGTTCTTTATCAAGTTCAATGATTGACAGATCGGGTGCCGGCGGACCATCTTTTAGCTGAAAACAATTATCAAATAGTGCCTGTGCTTTCAAGTCGGCCTGTTTCAATAATTTATAGCTCGGACACGGATAAGTTCCAATAGGAGGACGTACCCAAACAACACCGATTACAATATCATTTTTGGCTCCCGGTTCGAGCCGGAAT
>JBDSEA010000249.1:0-22891 GCA_039920305.1 Chitinophagales bacterium | reverse complement strand
ACATAACCGCAGCTTTTGCTGCAAAATCCGCTGAGATAAATCTGCTGAATCTAAATGGTTCCCTGGTTCAATAATAATTTTTGTCAGGATGTACATCAGCCATAAATCCGAAACAGATCTTACCTATGGATTCAGCCGAAAGGCTAAATAATATCCATGATCGTTTTCGAATTAAAAAACTGAATGAATAATACCAGAATTAAAAAAATAACCGGGCTGATACATGATGTCGCCTTTTAGGACCCGATTTTAATGAGAGATGCGTATATCTTCAGCATCCTGCATGATAACCACTCCATTTACAATTGCTTTCCACCTGAAATTGACATTAACTTTCGTGCATGAGAAAAATCAGTGCTGACTGGATTGTTCCCGGATCAGGGGCACCTGTTCCCGGCGGGGTTGTGATCGTGGATGATGATGGAAAAATTATTTTATTAGGTAACAGAGAACATTTTGATAATGGCGGGCTTGAAATTCATACCGGCATCATTTGCCCCGGGTTCATAAATGCACATTGCCATCTGGAGCTTTCCTATATGCATTCAAAAATAGCGGAGCATGCGGGAATGGCTAAATTCATCATTGAACTGATTGATTACAGGAATGGATTCCGGCTGGCCGGGGAAAGCCATTATCCTGAAATTATTTATGACGCTATCCGCAGATCCGAAAAAGAAATGCAGGAGAATGGAATTGTTGCCGTGGGTGATATTTCCAATGACACTTACACTTTTGAGTTTAAAGTCAATTCATCACTGAAGTATCACACTTTCGTGGAATGCTTCGGGTTTTATCCTGAGAACGCGGGGAAATATTTCATCCAGTCGCTAAAAATATTTCAGGAGGCAAGAAATAAAAACCTTTCCGCCTCCATCACCCCGCATGCTCCCTATAGCGTTCCCCCGGAATTATTCCGAATGATTTTTTCCTTTACTGAAAATCATCCTCCGATCTTCAGCTTTCACAGCCAGGAATCGAAAGCTGAAAATGATTTTTTTGAAACCGGCTCGGGTGACTTTACAAAAGTTTTCGGGCACTTCAGATTACCGCTCTCCATTTTTCAGCCAACAGGAAGAAATTCCCTCCAATCAGTGCTTCAGTTCTTTCCGGAAAAGAAAAAACTTATGCTTGTTCACAATACCTGGTCAGATTCAACTGATTTTAAACTGGCTGCAGGGGTAAATCCTGAAATATTCTTTTGTACCTGCCCTAATGCAAATCTTTACATTCACAACAGCCTGCCGGATTATTCCCACTGGAAAAATTATCCTGACCGCATCTGCATAGGAACTGATTCTCTTGCTTCAAATCACCAGCTTTCAGTACTTGAGGAAATGAAAACGATTCAGCGCCATGATGCTTCGTTAAGCACACACCAGCTTGTACAATGGTCAACGCTGAATGGAGCTCAATTTTTCGGATGGGATCAGGAATTAGGAAGCATTATACCGGGAAAGAAGCCGGGATTGAACCTGATAACCGATATGGATGAAGAAATGAAATTCACATCCGCGTCAAAAGTGGTGAAACTGATTTAACGGATTATTGATCATTCAGGATGATGATCTGCTCCTTATTCAACAGAGGAAGATTTTTAAATCGCAGCATCAGTTGCGCAACGGTGATCACATCGCGCTGGCAATATTCTACAATCCGTTGCAGATTCTTTTCATGCCAGTATGCTTTGCCCACATCTTTACCCTCAAGATCATTTTTTGGTGATTCAATTCCCAGAATCAAAGCAAGAAGCTTGATGGAAGTATAATGCTTTACATCACCAAAGCGCCAGAGCTGCAGTGTATCAATCATGTTTACTTCCCATGGCTTTTTTCCGGAGAAATCAATGCAGCCAGGCAGCATCATCAGGTTCACAAGCATACGGCGGCACAAGTAAGGTATATCAAACTCCCGGATATTGTGACCGCAGAACTGAACTTGGCGGAATTTTTTTTCGTACAGTGTAAGTAAATCACAAAACTGATTCAGCATCACCTTTTCATCGTCCCCAAATATTGATTTGATCCGTAACTGAACCTCACCATCCTTCTCCCGCCTGAACCTTCCCAATGAAATACAAATCACTTTGCCAAACTCGGCGTAGATGCCTGCATGATTAAAATACTGATCCTCATCATTCTCATTCTCAAGCTTTAGCCTTTGCGATTTTTTAAGATACAGTTCCTTTAGCTCATCCGGCAGAGCAGCAAGCCCGGGGAAGGCCGGCACGGTCTCAATATCAATACAAATGAGATTGTCAAGCCGTATGTGATCAAGCATAATCAATGATTCACTAAATGATAAAAATCTTCATCCGAAGCCCGGTTTATAAATCAGGGTTATTGATATAAAGGAAACTGGTTCATAAAGCTACTGACTTCCTCCCTCGTTTGGGTAATCAATGCCTGATTTTCGGCATCCATTAATATTCTGTCAATCCATGAAACTATCTGATCCATGTGCGATTCATTCATTCGGCGTGAAGTAACTGCAGGTGTACCAATTCGGATGCCCGAGGTTACAAATGCGGATTTATCATCGAATGGAACCATGTTTTTATTGAGGGTGAGGTGGGCGGCATTCAAAGCATTTTCGGCTTTTTTGCCTGAAATATTTTTATTCCGGAGGTCAATGAGCATCATATGGTTATCAGTTCCTCCTGAAACGATCTGATACCCGCGTCCGGTAAATGCTGCTGCCATCGCCTGCGCATTGAGCTGAACCTGCTTAATGTAAGCATGGTACTCCCCGGTGAGCGCCTCACCGAATGCAACGGCCTTGGATGCGATCACATGCTCAAGCGGGCCGCCTTGTATCCCGGGGAATACAGCACTGTCAATCACGGTGCTCATCATCTTTATTTCCCCTTTGGGAGTCTTCAAGCCGAATGGGTTTTCAAAATCTTTTCCCATCAGGATAATTCCGCCCCGTGGGCCGCGAAGGGTTTTATGGGTGGTGGAGGTAACGAAATGGCAGTGAGGGAGGGGATCATTCAAAAGCTTACAGGCGATCAATCCTGCAGGATGCGCCATGTCGCAAAAGAGCAATGCCCCCACACTGTCCGCTATTTCACGGAAGCGCTTATAATCCCAGTCGCGCGAGTAGGCGGAAGCACCGCAAATGATAAGCTTAGGCTTTACTTCCATTGCCTTGTGAGCCACATTATCCATATTAATCCGCCCGTCCTCTTTCTCGACACCATAGAAATGTGGCTGGTATAATTTCCCTGAAGCTGTTACCGGAGAGCCATGAGTCAGATGACCACCATGAGAAAGATCAAGGCCTAAGATTTTATCACCAGGCTGCAACACCGCGAAATACACGGCTGCATTTGCCTGCGCTCCGGAATGCGGCTGCACGTTTGCATATGCAGCGCCAAACAATTGTTTTACCCGGTCAATAGCAAGCTGCTCGACCTCATCCACTACTTCACACCCCCCGTAGTACCTTCTGCCGGGATATCCTTCCGCATATTTATTGGTCAGGCAGCTTCCCATCGCCTCCAGCACCTGGCTGCTAACAAAATTTTCAGAAGCGATCAGCTCGATACCGTAGCGCTGGCGCTCCAGCTCTTTATTGATAAGTGTAAAAAGAAGTTCGTCACGGTTCATGGGCGTAAATAAATAATTTAATCTGCGTGAAATTAGCAATTACAGAATCGCAATGGATTTACTCCATTTAAAATATATTTTTCAGAACTTATTGAAAGTTCCATAAGAAGTTCTACTTTTGTCAAATGAAACTTCCTGAAGCCAGAGACAAATTCATCAATGCATGGGGAAGACTGGGCTCAAGCTGGGGTATTAACCGAACAATGGCACAGGTTCATGCCTTCCTGCTGATATCACCCGAACCCATGAGTGCCGAGAATATTATGAAGGAGCTGAAAATTTCCAGAGGTAATGCTAATATGAACCTCAGGGAACTTATCAACTGGGGCCTGGTTGAAAAGGAACATGTAAAAGGTGAACGAAGAGAATTTTTCTCCGCCGAAAAAGACATCTGGAAAGTTGCAATGCAGATTGCAAAGGAGCGAAAAAAGAGGGAGCTGGAACCCGTTAAGAAATTACTGGACGAACTTGAAAAGGTTGAAGGTGATAAGCGTGAAAAAAATCATAAAGCTTTTAATGAAATGGTTGCAGCCATTCAAGAACTTGTCAGCAAGACGGATCAATCCATCGAAACATTTATTAAAATGGATGCAAACTGGTTTTTTGGAACATTCCTGAAAATACTGCGTTAATTTTTTTGAAGTATACTTTCATTTCTTACTGAACGTTCAGAATTATAAAATAATAAAATTCATCAACTTTCATTCAATTACAAAACTCATCATCATGAACTACTTAATCATCACCTACAGCGTTTACCTCCTGCTTTCCATTTGCCTTGCACTTTGGGTGGGCAGGATACTTTTCAGGCATGGCAGAATTTTTCTGATTGGAATTTTTCACGGAAGCCATGATCTTGCTGATGCAGTCAACAAGCTGCTGCTTGCAGGCTTTTACCTCGTGAATATCGGATATGCAGTTTTTAATTTAAAGACTTCCCAGGAAATTACTGATGCAACGGGACTTATTGAACTGCTAAGTATCAAGGTAGGGACAATCATCCTGATCCTCGGCGGCATGCATTTTTTTAACCTTTTCATCCTGTTCAACCTGAGAAATAAATCAAAGAAGGATAGACTGAATATTCCCAATGCTGAATAAGAAAAAGTAAATGTGGAAATTTTGAGATTCAATTCAATACTAAACTAAGGTTATGAGAAAAATAATTCTTGCCGGCGGGAGTGGATTTCTCGGAAATGTTTTAGCAAAGCACTTCCATCAACAATTGTATGATATCGTGATACTCAGCAGAAGTCCTCAATTGTATTCACCATATGCCCGATTTACGGGATGGAACGGAAAAACCTCTGATACATGGGAAGAAGAATTTGAAGATGCCGATGCAGTGATCAACCTCACAGGCCGCTCAGTGAACTGCCGGTACAACGAAAAGAACAAAAAGGAAATATTGGAGTCGCGTGTTAATTCAACTCATATTGTGGGCGAAGCAATCCGGCAGTGCAAAAATCCGCCAAGGCTGTGGATCAATGCAGGCAGCGCCACAATTTACCGGCATTCAATGATTGATGACAGAGCTGAAGACAGCAAAGAAATTGGGGATGACTTTTCAATGAGTGTATGCAAAGCATGGGAGCGTACCTTTTGGGAAATGGATACGCCGGGCACGAGAAAAATGGTGATGCGTACATCTCTGGTACTGGGCAATTATAAAAACAGTGTTTTGACTGTGCTGAAGCGATTAACGAGGTTTGGATTAGGCGGCAGGATGGGTAGCGGGGAACAATTCTTTAGCTGGATCCACGAATATGATTACGTACGCGCAATTGAATTTCTATTGCAGCGGGATGATTTAAGCGGAACTTTCAACCTCACTGCCCCGGTACCTCTTCCTAACAAAGACTTCATGAAGCTCCTGCGGAAAGAAATGAAGATGCCGGCAGGAATGGGGGCTGCGAAGTGGATGCTGAAGCTGGGTGCGATGGTAATCGGAACAGAACCGGAATTGATTTTAAAAAGCCGCAAAGTTGTCCCGAAAAGATTACTTGAAGAAGGATTTGTCTTTCAGTTTCCTGACGTTGCGTCTGCCCTGCATGACCTGATTCAAAGAAACAGTAATCACTGAAAAACACAATATGCACCTGGTAAAATCCATACTTCGGATCATTTGCATCCCACTGCTCTTTGCATTCGCTATGAGATTCTTTTTCGGCATACAAAGCTGGCGTGATTTATACACCGTGATGTCTGTCACCTTTCTCTGCCTGCTTCCCTCCGGTGCAGGTGCTTTGACCATTTACTTTTCGAGTATTAGAAACGTTGAAAGTTTCGCATACAGATTCTTTATGCCATGGATTCCAATATTCGCCTTTTTTATTATCACTGTTGCCATTGCTATTGAAGGATGGGCTTGCTGGATCATGGTGCTTCCTGTTTTTTTGCTTGCTGCATCAATTGGCGGACTGATTGCCGGTTACCTCAGGCTTCGAAAGTATAAATCAGCTCAGCGGTTGCATGTCTCGGTAATCCTGTTACTCCCCTTGATTCTTTCTCCACTGGAACAGTTGATTAAAATCGTTCCGGGAAAATTTGAGGCTTATACTTCTATAGTCATTCACTCTTCAAAAGAAAAAATATGGAGTAATGTAACACGGGTCAGGGAAATTGAACCCGGTCAAAACAAAGCAGGGTTCGCGCAGTTCATGGAATTTCCACAGCCCATTAAAGCAGAATTAAATTATGAAGGTGTAGGCGCAACGCGGGAGGCAATATTCAGCCACGGACTTATTTTTCATGAGAAGGTTTGGGAATATCAAAAGGAAAAGAAAATGATGTTTTCAATTACAGCATATCCCTACGAGATTCCCTCAACTACCATGGATGAGCATATTACAATCGGGGGAAATTATTTCGACGTTCTTGATGGAGCTTATGAACTTGAAGAAATATATCCTTCCATTTACCGGTTGCATTTGTCCAGTCATTTTACGCTTTCAACCACTTTTAATTTTTATGCAAGCTGGTGGGCGCGATGGATCATGAAGGATATTCAAAATAATATTTTACAACTGATAAAAGTGCGAGCAGAAAGCAAATGAGCTTATAAATTACGTTATGACAACCATCTTGCTGAATACTGAAATTTCTGCACCGATAAAGCGATGCTTCGATATGGCCCGTAGTATTGATTTACATCAGCGCTCATCAGCGAACACCAATGAGCGGGCAATAGACGGAGTTAGATCCGGATTAATCGGACTAAATCAAACCGTTACCTGGCGTGCAAAGCACTTTGGCATCACTCAAACCCTGACAGTAAAGATTACTGAGTTCAGCTCACCCTTTTATTTTAAAGATGTAATGCTTAGAGGTGCTTTCAGGAAAATGGAGCACCTGCATTTTTTTGAGGAGAATAATAATGGCACCATCATGCGTGATCAATTTGATTTCGAGGCTCCATTTGGTTTCTTAGGGAGATTAATAGAGACCTTTTTCCTGACGGCTTACCTGAAGAAATTCCTTTTAGCCAGGAACGAATTCATAAAGTCAATGGCAGAATCAGATAAATAAAATCCGTTAGATGTACCGCCCGTATTTGCTGGACTTTCAACTTCCTCATAATTTATACTCCCATCACCTTACCACCACTTTACCCGCTCCCCAGTAACTGTGATACTCAGCATTGTACATTGCATCTGCGCTTACAGGACCCATATGGTACAACCCTTTTGAAACAGCACGCACCACATAATAGAAATTTTTTGGCGATGCTGTAGCTGTACAAAAAAAGGTGATCCGGTCATCACGGATATCCATATAATCATAGGGCGCAGCATCCTTTATCCAGTTAAGATCGGGTACAGCGCTGATGCGGGGATTTTCAATTTCAAATCCAGCAGGCAGAAGGTCAGTAGCTGCAACATTTTCTACCGAAGAATTAAACTCTGAAACAGAAAGTGATATCCTGACCACAAGCAGGTCATTTTGATTAATTGAAGACGGGCTGATCATTTTGCCACTGCGATCATAAAACTGCTTGCGCACTTTAAGATGGCTGTCTTCTTCCTTGATCTTTTCTGAAATATCAATTCCGCTTACCTCCCAGAAATAATACAAGCTTCCACTGCCGGAAGTCAGTATGGTAACCTGCTGATTCGCGATACCCTTTGAAACCTTCAGATCATTTTCACTGAAATTGCCTACCACTTTTCCATTCACATTTACTGTTGCAGAAATGTTGCTCTCATTTGCTTTGCGAGCAATTTGGCCCAGTGAGATAAACGAGAAAGCTGCATCCTGTGTCGAAAGCCACCTTGCTTTTCGCATCTGCTCGCTCAGATGCATGCTCATGATTCCAACCTGCTGATTGTCAGGATCCGCTTCAAGCATTACATACAATGCAATAGCCTGATCACGCACATCAGAATAAAAACTCCCGCCAAATGCACGCTGTGACCGCACGTTTGTCCATGCATCAGGCAGCATTTGCCTGAAACTATTTGCATTACCTGCGAGGTAGAACGTGGCTGCGAGCATATATTTCGAATCGGGGGTCAGCATCTCATTTTTAGCCTTATAGTAATTCAATGCTGCCTGATCGTACTTGCCAGCCAGTGCAAGTACGAACATGGAATAAAAAGTCGACCGGGACCAAACCGTGACTTTCCGTGCAATGTTGTGCTCATCCCAGTAATACCATTCCTCGGTCGCACGCTCCTTGATTTTTTGCTGCAGATATATGTAGCTTTTATTAAGAACCTGATCGTTCACATCAAAGCCTGCTTTCCTCGCCTCAAATAAAAAATGCGTTGCATAAGCAGTACCCCACCAGCTTTCGTAATCACCGCCGGGCCAAAAACTTAACGCACCATTATAGAGCTGCATGCTTTCAAGCTTTCTGATCGCCTGCTGTACATTGTATTCTGGATTTACTACAGTCGCTTTCCCTTCCTGGCCGATTGACTTAGCGAGATCACGATAATATAATTGTGGAAATGCCGCGCTTACCGTTTGTTCCACGCATCCGTAAGGATATTGAATAAGATACCGCAGGTCCTTGATAAACTCGGTCATCGGTGATTTACTGATCACGAGGCTTGCATCCATCGTTCCGGGGAACATATTGGCAGTGAGCAAGACTGCTTTTGACTGACCTCCGGAAATCATTCCGCTACCTGTTCTCCGGGTTAATGTGGAGGCCGGACGTACCGCAATGCTTGTTACATCCAGGAATTTTTCTCCCATGCTGCTGGCACTGATGGTTACCGTTGCTTCCCCAATGGCATTATCCGCGATTACCACAAACTCCGCCCGCGCTTCACTGTTAGGCTTGATGGAAAGGGTCTGCGATTTTGCCGATGCCAGAGAAACTTTTCCTGAAACAGAAATTTCTGCTTTCACATCTGCTGTACTGGCAGTTGTATTTGAAAGGGTTACCGGAACTTTCACGGTATCCCCAGGAGAGAGAAATCTGGGAAGCGCTGTACTTATCACCACAGGGTCTGCCACCCTGATCATTTTCTCTGCAGAACCGAAAGCATCATCCTTATATGCCACTGCCATAACCCGCAAGGCACCGCTGAACTGCGGGACGCTGATATCGAATACCGCATTACCGCCGGCATCTGCTTTCAATATACCGCTCCACATTGCAACAAGATTGAAACGCTTTGTGGTGAAGGGATTGGTTCTGTTCTTCAGCATTTCAGTCATATCACCCCCAAGCGCAGAGCTATAAGAAGCAGCGTATTCCGGAAACAGGAAGGGATACAAATCAAAAGCCCGAACCTGTAGCGCGCGCTGCTGGTAAAAATAATTGTATGGGTCCGGAGTTTTTGTGTCTTTGAGCTGAAGAATCCCCTCATCAACAACAGCGATGGTAAGTTCTGCATGGGGAGCAGTTTTTACACTGATGCGCTGCTTCATTTTTGAGCGCGACGTTTCAGCTGAAGTTATGGCAACCTTAAGCATAGCATTCTCATTACTTACTTTCAGCACCACATAGCCCCGTGCAACTGTAAGCGGAAGCTGGTTACCGGAAATCTTTCTGATAGCTGTAGCAGAAATGTAAATATTAGGAAGAAAATCCTTCTTCACCGGAATGGTCAGGCTCGCAGCTTTTTTATCAGTGTTCACATAATAATACTCATACACATCACCGCGCTCGACAGTGACTAATATTTTACCCTCAAAAGGTGATTTCAGCAACACCAGCGCCTTATCACCGATGGAATATTTTTCTTTATCAAGCTGTATATCCACCTCTCCTTCGTTACTCACTTGGAATGAAGTGTTCTGTGTATCTCCCCATCCATATGCATAGAAAGTTATCGCAACATATGTTTCAGCACCGGGACGCGAGATGCGCACCTCATATTGCCCCGAGTTGAAGGGTGTAAATGGAATACCGCCACCGGAGGCCTCAAGTGAAATATTTTGTCTTGAAACCAGCCGGTCTTTTCGCTGCGAATGATAGCGGTATCGCCCTCCTGCCTGCTGAATGAGATTCTCCCATTCGTAACGGTAAATTTCTACGGTTGCACCGGCATGTGTAGCAGAACCGGCTGCATTGCATGCTATGAACTGAAATAAAAGCGGCTGTTTTGTACTTACCCACTCATCAATATATTTAATGCCGTAAAATACTTCCTGCGTGTTAACGGTAAAGTCACTGATCAGGTGAACAGGTCTCCCGGTTTCATCGAAAACAGTAGTAAAAATATTTCCGCTCAGAATTCCCGCATCAGCAAATTCCGGAAGATCAAAGCTCTCTGACGCTTTTCCATTCTCATCTGTTTTACCGCTGCGTAAGATATTTTTCAGAGCTAATTGATCAGCAGTTTTGATGGAGAAATTATAGTCAGGGTATTTTTTTGAAGAAAATCCTTTTCGGTTCAGCTGCATTTCGACTTCATAATTTCTGCCCGCTGCAGGCGGACCAAAAAGATTTGCTGCGATGATGTCAGCTCTTATCTTTTCACCTGACTTCGCTGTTTGCTTATCGAGCCGGGTGACAATTTTAATTCTGTCCGGTACAAATTCCTCAACACTGATTGCGCGGGAATTAATAAGCACATCATTTCCCGAAAACACTTCCAGCATAAATGTTCCGGTGATGATGGAAGGCGGCAGGTAAAAGGTTGTTTCAAAAGAACCCTGCGCATCAGTTGATTTTTTAAACGACTGAAATTCTTTTCCGGAAGGTAAAAGCAATTTGATTTTCATCGGAACATCCTTCAATATTTTCCAGTCATCAGTGCGCAGGATGGTATTCACATGCACACTGTCACCGGGGCGGTAGATTTCACGATCCCCGTAAATAAAAGCATCAAGGTGCGCATCGTTCATGTATTTACCGGCTACATCAAAGCGCGATGTTTCCACTGATGCATGATCAAGCATCATAAAATTAAAATCATCGCCCTGGGTGCATGTGATCATACCGAGGCGAAATTTACCGAGGGTGGCTTTTGCATTGTCAAGAACCGCAACGCCATTATTATCAGTAGTGCAGGTAGTTACCGTTTGATTGTTTGCAGAAATAAAATTCACTTTAACACCCTGCTGAGGGTCTGAGGTAAGGATGGAATTTGCAAATACATAAATCTTATCACTCCCCTGCCTCACTATCAAGCCAATATCACTCAGTGAAACAAATTTTGACTGCTGCAGCCACAGCCGCTCTTCATCCTCAATCCTGAGAAGGTACATCCCCTTGAAGTGATCACTGTAGCTAAGATCCTCAAGGTTAAGATTCAACAATCGCACATTACCTTGTTTTGGCAATGATTGAACATCATATTTTTTTTCAGACACCACATCGCCATAATGGTCATATGCATAGTAACCATATTCATGATAATCATATTTACCGCTGCCCAACTCTTCTTCATAATAACCCCATTGCTCCTCACTTCTTAAGAAATTAAGAATGTTGTTTTCATAGATACGGACAACTGAAACCCTTATCTTACTCACGGATGCAATATTTATTGCAATGTTTTTCGCGCCCCGTGAGGATAGATACATTCCCTTAACATTGGCAAATGCTATCATCGGCTCAAGAGCACCGAAAGAAACATTCTGTATATAATCCTTGCCGGCTGTTAGTCCGAAAATTCCTTTCAGTTCACGGCTTATTGTAACAGTATAGCTTTTGTCAGCTTCAAAATCACCTTTCAGTGTGAAGCCATTGTCAAGTTTTTCTGCTGTTAAGGCAACCTCCGGGTTTACAGTAACAATCGAACTGATATTTTCATTTGTAACCGGCTGATTGGTAAATACATTGATTGTTGCTTCACCATCAATAAAATTCGGGTTTATTTGCACAATCATGATTTCTTCCTTTGCAGGAACTTGCTCTGAGAATTCCATTCTTTCTTTTGTAGTGTAGGTGCTTCCCAAACATCCCAGCCCCGGATCAATCTTTACTGTGAGTGGTATTATTTCTTTTTTATCACCACGAACATCAGCAATAGCAACACCTATGGAATAATCAGGATTGCCCTCGAGCATGTCAAATAACACTTCCTTACCGCTTACAAGTAAATGGAGCTTCTTTTTAAGATCGCCGGGTTTTACTTTGCAATTGAAGGTGATGTTCATTCTTACTTCCACAGCACCCGGATTTTTTTGTGAAACAGACCAAAATGTCTGCACCCCGCCAAGGAGCAGGTAGGGCGTGTGAAATTTGATGGCTTTCTCTTTCGGGAGAGTGCCTGCCTTAACTGAATGCTTGAAAAGATCTGAAGTAAGCGTTGCTGTAAAATCGGTACTGGGTGCGAATGGCTCAGAAGGTGAAAACGTTAATTCACGCGATGAATTCCATTTGAATTTGCCTTTTACCGCAGGGGAAAATGAAATAAATGGAGTGGTATCCCATTGCTGATGCAATGAATCGGGAGCGAGATCGGATGCAAATGTGAAAGACAGATTTTGATCAGTAGCGATCTCATCAGTAAAGTTGGTGTGATCAATTCTGAGAGTGTTGCCTGTATGATTGCAGCTGGTTGACAACAGGAATAACAGGGCAATAATTGAAAACGGTTTATGGATTGAGTGCATGATCCCGATTTTAATTCCGGCACGGAGGTGGTCGAAAAATAAACAATCTAACCATGATAATTAATCCCTTACCACTTCAAATAATAACCGAAGTCCTCCAGATGAAATTATTCAGACACAATGGCTATTGAATAACCACTCTTCTTGTATGGATCGCATCTCCCATCCTGACAGTAACCAGATATAATCCTGCCGTGATGTTTCCCGAAAGAAAAAACTGCTGAGAAAAATGTGTTGCAGTGACATATCCATCATACAAGATTTGGGATTTCACTCCGCAGATATTATGAAGTGAAATATTCACACCTGCAGGTTGTAAAAGATAAAAATGAACTTTAATAAAACCAGAACCCGGGTTACCAGTGATATTAAAATCCGAAATTTCCATTGAAGGATCCGCAATTGCGGTAGGCCAGGTGGCCACGAATTTCCCATCCATTTGAGGCGCATCAGGCACGCTGATATAATTATAAGTACCTCCTACATTTACCACATAAGTAAAACTGGTGTGCAGCTTGTCAATCAAAACATTCCATGGAGCAGCAGTGAATGGAATACCGTTCGAGGTAGCAGTATGATCGCCGCTGATCCAAACCCATTTTACAGTATCGCCTACGAGAATGCTATCAAAGTTCTGGGTAAACTGGTAATCAGCGGTTTCAATGATGTGGGTTGTGGCAAAAGATATTTTTATACTTCCGCTGATTAATATAAAGGCGAATAAAATCCCTGGTAACGGTTTTATCATGCTTTTTATCTGAATTAAAATTAAAAAAGAGAGCCACAAAGATCGCAGATTATAAAAACAGTTTCAAAAGAATACGGCCTTATAAGGATAGCGCCTTAGGTACATCACCTTTGCCTGGTCATAAAGCCTGGTGCGCAATTCATCAAGCTGCTCCATCCGGGTTGCGGAAATGAAAACACAATTCCCGTCAGTTCTTTTTTGCCAGCTGCTTTTTAACTGATGGAGCAGTTCCTCTTTCACTTCCGGAGGAACAAGCTCATCAAATTGCTTTTCTTCATACAAATCCATCTTGTTGAATACCATCATCACAGATTTTTCATGCGCGCCTAATTCAAGCAGGGTTTCATTTACCACATGGATCTGTTCTTCAAAAAAAGGATGTGAAATATCAACCACATGCAGCAGGATGTCTGCTTCCCGCACTTCATCAAGTGTAGATTTAAAACTCTCAATGAGGTGGTGCGGAAGCTTGCGGATGAAGCCGACCGTATCACTCAGCAGCATCGGCATCCTGCCCATCACGACTTTCCGGGTAGTGGTGTCAAGGGTTGCAAATAATTTATTCTCTGCAAACACCTCTGATTTGCTCATTACATTCATGAGAGTACTTTTGCCCACATTGGTATAGCCTACCAGTGCAACCCTGATCAATTCACCCCGCGATTGCCGCTGTGTCCTGTTCTGGCGGTCAATCTTCTCCAGTTCTTTCTTCAGCAATGATATCTGGTACTTAACGGTCCGCCGGTCTGTTTCAATTTCCTTCTCACCCGGTCCGCGCATTCCTATGCCTCCACGCTGACGTTCCAGGTGAGACCACATTCCCTTTAGACGTGGAAGTAAATATTGGAGCTGAGCCAGCTCCACCTGAACCCTTGCCTGTGCAGTGCGCGCCCGGCTGGCAAAAATGTCAAGAATCAGATTGCTCCGGTCAAGGATTTTAATTTTGAGCTCTTTCTCCAGGTTGTTAATCTGTGTACCATTGAGATCATCATCAAAGATGACCAGATCAATCTCCTTCTCATTTACATACTGCCTGATCTCTTCGAGTTTTCCGGAGCCGATATAGGTTCGCGGCTCAGTAGAATACAGTTTTTGGGTGAATCTTTTGAGTGTAATGGCACCTGCAGTTTCTGCAAGAAATGCAAGCTCATCCAGATACTCATTGACCTGCTCTTCTTTTTGATTTTTATGGATTACAGCCACCAATATTGCTTTTTCCCGCTGGTGTTCCGGCTTTTGTACTAAAGACATTTTCTGCTTTGATATTATCGCACTAAAGTAAACTGAGAAATTTTGAGCAACTGCTAAACACCATTTAATCCTTCTTACTGCGGGCTTATTTCAACATAATTCAGAACTTCCTTACTCCTCCATCAAATTCATTCTGTTACTCTTCAATAGTCATATACTTTTGGCAGCTTAATTTTTATAATGAAAAAAATCTTACTAACTTCCATTGTTTCCCTTTGTTTCCTTCAGGTAAAATCCCAGATCAGTATTTCCAGTGCGAGAGCCATGGCTACCGGTACAACTGTAACGGTTCGTGGAATTATAACAAATGGTCCTGAGCTTGGCACCATTCGTTATTTCCAGGATGGAACCGCTGGCATTGCTGCATATTCCGCAACAATGGATAATGTGCTTCGTGGTGATTCGGTTGAAGTAACGGGAGTGATTTCTCCATACAATAACCTTATAGAGCTTAATCCTGTCAATAGCTATTCGGTGATAAGTTCAAATAATCCCATGCCTGCTCCATTCGAAGTTGATATGGCATCGGGGTATAATGAAATTTATGAATCCCGCCTGGTGCGTTTTAATAATTCAACATTCATAAGCACAGGGACTTTTGCAACGAGCGATGCAAACTATGATATCACTGATGGAAGCCTCGTTTCTGCCGAGACTCGCGTGAATCATCTGAGCAACATTGCAGGAACTCCCATACCTGCCGGACCTCTTGACATACAAGGCATCATGAGCCAGTATCTGAGCACCTATCAATTACTGGTACGTGATTTAAGTGATCTCATTTTGCCCGGAAATCCCCCGGTTTTTACCACATCCCTTTTCCAGTCCGGCATTACAACCACATCATTCGATATCTCATTCAGCACCCAAAGTCCGGGCTCGACCATAATTTATTACGGAATAACCGAGACGCTTGGAAGTGTAATAAGTGATGGAGTGATGGTTACTGATCACCTGATCTCACTTAGCGGATTAACAGCCGCTACACTTTACTACATCAAGGCTGCCTCTGTCAGTTCATCCGGAGATACTTCATTTTCTGCGATCACGCCGATGCTGAGCAGGTCTCTTTCAACACAATCAATCAAGTGCTACTTCACCCGTCCTGTTGATAATTCGGTGGCCCAGGGCATAAATGCAATTTCATTAGCCCAAATAATGGACGATACCCTGATCGCTTACATGAACAGGGCAAAATATACTATGGATGTGGCGATCTATAACATGGATAACAGCAATGGGATCATTGATGCTATAAATGCGGCATACAACCGCGGAGTGTTGGTAAGAATAATCGGCGACGGCGAAAACATGGGCAGCAGCGCGTGGAATGAGCTGCAGCTTCCTGCAGCAAATAAAAAACTAAGTCCGGTAAGCGTTGATTATGGAATCATGCACAATAAATTTATGGTTATTGATGCGGAGTCTGCTGATCCCAATGATGCCATCCTGTGGACCGGATCCTTAAACTTTACCAATGAGCAGATAAACAACGATGCAAATAATGTGATCATTTTTCAGGATCAAAGCCTGGCAAAAGCATACGAGATTGAATTCGGGGAAATGTTCGCGGGGGATTTCGGATCATTCAAAACCAATAACACACCGAAAGAATTCAATATTGACGGCAGCAGGGTTGAATTGTATTTCAGCCCTACAGATGATACCGAGGGAGAAATAAAAAGAGTTGCTGAAAGCGCTGACCATGATCTTGAATTCTCTGTCTTTTCCTTTACGCGCATCACCATTACTTATTCAATTGATGACCGGACGGGTGCAGGTGTATGGGGAGGAGGTATTATTGACGATACTGCAAATCTTGACTATGGCTATTCAGTTTTGCAGCAGCACATGCCAAATTCACTGTTTGTGGCGAATAACAGCTACATCGTTCACCACAAGTATTTAATAGTTGATGCGAATGCACCCGGTCTTGATCCTGCAGTTCTCACCGGATCGCACAACTGGACTAACTCAGCGCAGACGAAGAATGATGAAAATACTGTGGTGGTACACAATGCATCTGTTGCCAATCAATATTACCAGGAATGGGTGGCACGGTATCATGACGAAGGCGGAGTTGACCTGCCATCTTATTTAGTTGGTATCTATGAACAGGCGAAAGCACTTCCTGGTTTTAACTTTTATCCGAACCCGGCAACTGAAGAAATAACCGTATCACTTCCGGTAAGGGATGATGCTACCATTCGAATTACAGATATTTCCGGAAAAATACTGGAGGAAATTGGGGTAGTTCATTCTGAAAACATTCAAATCAGCACTTCACAATTTACTCCCGGACTATATCTTCTTAACATCAGGCAGGGAAATGATTTTCATTCATTCAAGCTGATAGTTCAGAAATAAAACACAAATTCCAGGATTCTATAGCAATGAATTGCATGAATTGGAGAATCCGGCGGGTAAAACACACCAGGACAGGGTACAATTAATTTCTTGCTAACTTTCCTTTTTTCTTTTTGACCCTTTTCATATGATTTCCATTTTACAAAGAGTTTTTTTTTCCGCATGCATTCTTCTTCTATCAAACATCAGTGTAAGCAATTCACAGGATCGCGGACCTGATGATCCCCGGCCCAATATTGTAATGATCATTGCAGATGATGTGCGCTATGATTCCTTCAATCAAACCGGCGGACCTGCTTTTTTCGATGCTCCTGCCATCAAGCGCATATCTGATGAAGGCGCTACATTCGATAATTTTTATTGTGTGTATTCACTCTGCATTCCGGCACGCGCTTCCATTTTCACAGGATTATATCCGCATCTTAATCATGCTTACGATAATACCTCAGCAATCAACCCGCATGCGGTAACCATTGCTACGGTGCTGGATTCATTCGGCTACCATTGCGGAGTAATAGGAAAGTATCATCTTGCCGCTCCACCGCAAAAAGGATATCAGTACTGGCTTGCCACTGCCGGAGATATCACCTACAATGATCCGCTGATGAATTACAACGGGACTTTCAAGCAGATATTCGGAAACATAACTGACATTATCTCAGATTCATCTGCCCGGCTTATCAGTGAAATTGATACTCCGTTTTTTGTTTGTATCGAGCATCTTGCTCCCCACCGGCAAGTAAAAGTGCAGGATCAGTATGAGGGAATCTATGATGGAGAAACCATGCCTGTTCCTTCCACATTCTATCCCTTCACGAAATTTTACCCGTCGTTCCTTTATGATGCGCCTGATAAAATGTATACGGATACTGCAGACCTTTCTGAAGATTATGTAAAATATTTTGAGGGACTGAAGGGAATAGATGCAAATGTTGACAGCATATTTGCCATTCTCACCAGCAGGGGCATACTTGAAAATACAATGATCATTTTCACGGGTGATAATGGGGCAACCTATGGCGATCATCAGTTGAAAGGAAAGAGCGTTCCATATGAACCTTCTATGCAGCTTCCTTTATTCATCCGCTACCCCAAATGGTTTCCACAGGGAGATATTCGCTATTCGCGCTCACAATTTTTTTCCATCGGGACTGATATTATGCCCTCCATACTTGATGCGGCACTGGTGAATTTATCTTCTTTTACATTCCAGGGGTTCTCACTGAAGAAGCTCACTTCCGGCTCCGTGATGCGGGATAAATTTATGTTTGAGAAAATCAAGGCTGATACGCTTAGCGGAGGTGGTGGTCCTGAAGATGAAGTTACCCCCTCATTCCGAACCATCCGTACACTGCATTACAAGTACACCAATTATCAGTGCGACCATGAGGTGGAAGAATACTTTGATCTGGATATTGATTCACTGGAAACCACCAACCTGATACACAACCCGGACTATCATGCTGCTATTTTGGCCGCTCAGGCTACGCTGGACAGCATGGATGCGGTATTGCTGGATACCTTGCTCACCACGGTGGATACGATACATCGTCCCTGCCGGCTTACGAAGATAAACAGGTCTATTATCATCCCTTCCGATACCATTGTATTGAAGCTGAGCCCTAATCCTGCCCCGGACATCCTGACACTTAATATTTTATCGCGGAGCGGAGAGAATTTAGCAGTAACCATATTCAATGAATTGGGAGAAATCGTTTTCCGCAAATCATTTGCTGCTTCAGGGGGCCTGTTGCTTACCGATCTTAATGTGAAGGATTTAAATCCCGGTATTTATTTTATCAGGGTTCAGCAAGGTGATTTATTTACCATGCAGACTTTACTGAGGGAATGAGTTTCTTACAGTAAACACTGTTGATCATTATCGGGCCGCCAGCGATCCTGCGCCTCAACATTTTGTGATTGATTTAACTATTAACTAAAAATTTTCTGATAATACTCTTTCAGAATTTTTCAAACTATACAAGTAGAATGAGCAAGCCAGGAAGGTCCTTAAAGTGGCAGCCAATTGAACTTCGCTATTAACCTACATGTTCAGTTAAGCATTACTTGATAATTACAATTTTTGAATTGTAAGCATCTACATTATTTACGATTATTCTTCCATAATAAACTCCGCTGCTTAAATCACTTCTGGTGATTTGCAGATTATGTATGCCGCTTTGTAGAGTTTGCTCATCTAATTTTCTTCCCAGATAATCATACAGAACAAACGAACCTTTTTGATTATCAGCAAGAGTATAATCGATTTGCATACTGCCATTGTTAGGATTGGGATATATTCCGCTATTAGAAAAGTTTTCTGAACCAGCGGGCTTTTCAAATCTCCTTTGCACATAACGCAGCGTAAATTGTTCTCCGCCTATGAATTTAACTTCATCTTCCTGCTCCAGGTTAACTTGAAAAGCGTTCCCTTCCCGGGGGATAGTACTTACTTGGAATTCAATGCATACCTCGTACATTTCATCCCGCTCTAATAATATATTGCCGATCCATGCATTCTCATTCAAAAGTTTAATTTTTCCATCGGAAAGTACTTGAATGTTCTGACCAACTGATCCGCCACTTCTCCAAAGATCGAAAAGATGCTGTGGTAAAATCAAAATGGCTGTCCCATTTTTAAAATAGCATAAGTCTCCGGTTTCTTGTGATTTGATTTGTAATTTGTTATAGGAATTCTCTTTCTGCATATTTCTCATAAGCACACAAGCAACCAGGCCTGAACCAGCTTGCACATCATAAACTTGTATGTTTTTCCATGCGATATTATTATTATAATATGCGTTATATCCGACGTCAGCAATTTCTGCGGTAGACATACCCTCGTTGAGTGCTCCGGGAGTTACAATCCTCGCTAATAAGCAAAAATGGTTTTGGTCTGTGAGGCCGAAGCACGAATAATTATCGGGATTGGGTGGAAACCAAGGAATTTGCATTATCACCGATTCACCGGGTTGTAAAATAGGAATTCTCAGTCGAGCATCATCATATATGGGTGGAGACACAACAGAAGGATCAAAATATGTTTTATATAGGTCCTCATCATCCGGTGATTCCCACGGTCTGATTGGATGCAAGCAACTGGTTGAGCAAATTGGGTCCGTGTTACCAGGCAAATGATTATTTGCCCAGGGTTCTATCGGTTTGAGAAGTTGAGGTGGCCCACCTATGTCCAGATTAGGACATTGTTCCAATGGGAATAAGCCATCGTCTCCATAAACTCCATTAATGGTGGTGGAATTGTCTAATCGGTATAAATACTCGTTCGGAAAATTAAGAGAAGTACTGAAATTTCTCTGCCATTTAGCAAATAGTCTGTCCGTTTCTGAATGTAATATAAATACAAACGGGTCTTGAAAAGAACAATGCGCAGCTTGAATATTCCCCCCGATCATTTGATGTGCTTGGCCGTGAGTGGTTTCTAACTGTGTTCTGAAAATGTCATACTGTTCATTTAGGTCTAAGCCATCTCCCCACGTCATCAGTGTTTGATCCTCCGCTAAGTTAGGAGTAAAGCTTAGGTTTCGTTCAATTATAAATGGTGGCAACGAAGGTGTATATACAAGTCCACAGGCGTCGCAGAGATTCCCTCCTCGTGATCCAACACAGGCCGCGCCATTATCAAAAGTATTAAATGGGCTTCCTATAGGGGTACCAAGAGGACCAGGAAGTCCAAACTTGTTAATATCAGGACTGCCTCCTAACTCAAGCATAATAGCTGAGCCATTAGGTTCCGGGAGACTTGGGTCGGTTTGCCAGGCCCAATAAGGTAATTTAATGTTTGGATAATCTCCTACTCTCAGCAAATTTTCAAGACGGTTAACCAATTCCCGGTGCCATGGCAAAAATGCCGGACCATTGTGAACGTGTGTTGCCTGATGGATTTGGTCCTGCTTATCCCACCATGAAACACCATCCTGATAAAGAAGAGTCAGGTCTAAATTCTGAAAAGCATGTACAACATTTTCTCTTTCTTGGAGTGAAAGCGAAGTCCAGTTCATGCGGGGTTTTGTAATCTCATCTCCTGAAAATAAGGTTGGGCAACCGAGATGAGTATCGAAAGCATCTAACCATAAAAGAGGCCAGCTTAAACCGGTAGACGCTTTTGCCCAATAGACTTTTAAAACTTCACTACCGTCCGAATTTGCATTACCCATATTTGAGACCTTTACATATATCCAGTTCGGATTACTGTACTTGGTAGCATCTCTGTATTCTGCATCTTCATCCGGAACTAAATCCCAGGCGTCACCTATCGCAGTTGTAAACGGATAGGGAGTATAGCCCGAGTACGGATTCTGAGTGAGCTTAATGCCATCGCTGGTCCAGATTGGATTAGTACAACTGCTGCTCGGTTCAGAGCCATTATTTGTTTCATCACCTAAGCAATCGCGCACCATAAGGTCTGCCTGGGCAAATGATTTTACAGAAATAAACAATAGGCAAAGAACAAGCAGGAGGAGCATTAATATTCCCTGAACTTTTCTTGAAGCGTGCTGCCTTTCATAAGTTAGCAAGCTGACTGTAGATTGTGTGTTCATAATGGTGTGTTTTAATTTTTCATTTATAAATGTTCTAAAAAAAATTACGGTGATTAAATGATGATTATTTTCCCGTTAAGAAAATACCTTTTTTCATTTTTATTAATGGGTGATATTGCAATATTTATAAAATAACACCCTGCAGGCAGGGGCGGACAACTCAACCGGATTGAATACGAATTACTACCGTCACGCATTATATTTATATTCGAGTACCTCCAAACTATTTTCCCGCTTTGGTCATAGATTGAGATTTCTGGATGAGTAAGCACGAGATTGATGTTGCTAAGATCAACTGTAAAAAAATCTGAAACTATGGTTGGATAAAGTTTAACCTCACTATTTTGCATTGATACTTCAGCAACCGCTGTGGCGGTGCAGTTAAACAAAACGTAATAAGAGTTAGTACCCTGTGAAGGATGAATGATATCCGTTTTGCCATCCTGATTTAAATCAACTGCAATTGCAAGTATTGATCCGGAAGCACCGGAAAAATGCTGTTCAGTCGAGTAATTACCATTCCCTATTCCGGGTAAGACAGAAATACCGTTTAACGTACCAAAAGAAACAAGAATATCTTGTATACTGTCACCATTAAAATCTGCGAGGGCAATGAAGACGGGATCTGCATAAGGACCGGGAAACGGATAATACGCCGTCGAGTCGAAAGAAAAATTTCCAGTATTAAAAAAGATGGTAACCGAAGTGTCAATATGGCTGGCAGCGATAATATCTGGCAAAGTATCGTTGTTCAAATCGGCAGCCAACAAATAATATGGTCTGTCATTGCAGGATAATGAAAGAGGTGTTGCAAAATTTCCTTCACCGAGGCCTTGTAAAAAATACAGGTAGTATGTAAGTCCTCCCGGGAGCGCTATATCAAGGATACCGTCGTTATCAAAATCGGCGAGAGTTATCGAGCCCATCCCTGAGCTGGTGTAATACGTATTAAGCACTGAAAAATTACCAGCGCCATCACCCTGCATTATTATTAAAGCTCCTGAATAACAACCTACGGCTAAGTCCGGAATTGAGTCATTGTCAAAATCATGGACAATAACAACCTGAGGTTGACCACCTACGACAGGAGTATTGATGGCATTGTTAAAAGTTGCGTCTCCGTTTCCAAGCAAAACAGAAACACTATTTCCTCCCTGGTTTGTTATTACTAAGTCTAAGCTGCCATCGTTATTAAAATCACCTTTGTTCATGCCGCTCGCTGTGGTGCCAGTTGCATAATTTATTGGTGAGCCGAAAGCTCCATTGCCATCACCGAGCATAATGGAAATATTATTGCCTGTGGAATTAGACGTGACTAAATCAATAAGTCCATC
>JBDSEA010000248.1:0-22775 GCA_039920305.1 Chitinophagales bacterium | reverse complement strand
ATTACATCACCACCACGAGTGATGAACGGGGAAGAAAGACGGTTATGGAGCTGATTGAAAAAGCGACTCCTGAAAGAGTTTTTCCTGTGGGAAGGCTTGACCGGCACACCACCGGGGTTTTGCTCTTCACCAATGATGGCGAGCTTGCGCAGCGGCTGAGTCATCCCTCGGGTAAAGTGAAAAAAGTTTACCAGGTAACATTGGACAAAGAGCTCTCAGTAGAAGATATGAAGAAGATTGCGGAAGGTGTAGAGCTGGAAGATGGCATTGCTGCGATTGATGAGATCGCCTTTTCGCATCCTACTGATAATTGCATCGTGGGCATTGAGCTGCACAGCGGTAAAAACAGGATTGTGAGAAGAATATTCGAGTTGCTCGGCTACAGGGTGATTAAGCTTGATCGCGTTTTGTATGCAGGTCTTACAAAGAAGGATGTGCAGAGAGGAAAATGGCGGTTCCTGAAGCCGCAGGAGATTATTTTGCTCAAGCGGCAGACTTGAAACTAAATTCCTGAAAAAACCGGTATAGACTGCACGGGCTATTCAAGCTATTTTTGTAATAGTTTGATATTTTATAAAACTCAATTTTTCTAAGAACCCTTTACCATGAAAACTTTACCAATCATTTTTTTTCTAACATTAACCATTTCTGTTTCTGCCCAGCAGCCCGCAGCCACTTACAACCGTGATCCGAAAGTATTTATAGAAAACCAGGGACAGATTGTTGACCAGCATGGTCAGCGCAATAAGGACGTGAGTTTTCTTTATCATGACGGTTTGTTCAATCTCGCATTAAAGGAAAGCGGATTCAGCTATGAGATTTTTGAAGTGCGCCAGGAACTGAATGGTTTGTATGAATCAGGCAGGCGTTCAGATGAAAATCCGGAGGGTGGTGTAAAAAGAATAACTTCTCACCGGGTGGATGTCACTTTTGAAGGAGCGTCCAGAAATGTGATTCCGATAGCTTCCAACGCCATAGCCGGATACTTTAACTACATACATGCTCCTGTGGAATCGAACCGGCAGTTGCATGTTCAGGGATACAATAAAATCACCTATCCGGACTTATACAGCGGCATTGATCTCGTATTTTATACACCCGGCGGCAGGATGGCCGGGGAATACACAGCAGGTGCATTGCGGTATGAATTTATCGTTCATCCCGGCGCTGACCTTGCCAAAATAAAATTCCGGTATGAGGGAGCAACAGATTTCTTAATCAATGAATCAGGAAGTTTTCTTATCAATACTTCGTGCGGCTTTATCCAGGAAACTAAGCCGGAATATTTTATTGAAGGAAGCGCAGAGTCTGTTAGTGCAGAATTTATAATTCACAAAAATATCAGGAGCTTCAGCTCTTGCAGTTATGATGACTCCAAATTTCTGATCATTGATCCCAACATGATATGGGGTACCTATTATGGTGGTGAAAAAGCAGATGAGGTGGCAGAGGTTTCAGTGGGTTCTGATGGAAGCCCTGTACTCAACGGGCAAACCATAAGCTTTAATCACATCGCCACTTCCGGAGCATACCAGCAGGGTTTTGCAGGGGGTATCAATGACTGGTTCATTACCAAATTCAATACTGATGGCTCTCTTGACTGGTCAACCTATTTTGGCGGTAATGACAAGGATTATTGCTATGGGCTCGCCATTGATGACAACAACAACATTATTACGGCAGGAAATTCTGAGAGCCAGGGGCTGGCAACACCCGGAGCATATCAGGATTCAATTGTAAGCGCCAGCAGCGACGTTTTGATTACCAAATTTTCACCTGAAGGCAACCTGGTATGGAGCACCTATTTTGGCGGTGAAGGTTCAGAAGAAGTGCGTAACTTGGTGACAGATCACAATGGTGATATTTATCTCGGGGGTACCACCAGGAGCGATTCATCTATTGCCTCGCCCGGTGCCTATCAGGATTCCCTCATGGGTTTTGATGATGCGCTGATCATGAAGTTTTCTGCCTCAGGAGGCAGGGTCTGGTCCACCTATTACGGTGATTCTGGCGTTGACCGGATTCATGCTGTTTCCCTGGATCTTGAAGGCCATTTGTATGTGGCAGGCACAACCTCAAGTAAAAAAGGGATTGCGTCGCCGGGTTCACATCAGGCAGGCTACGGTGGCGGATCGGAAGATGCGATGGTTTTGAAGTTCGATACAAGTGGTGCTTTTGTGTGGGGTACCTATTATGGCGGTGATGAGGATGACCGCTCGCGTGGCATTGAAACAGATTCTGCAGGAAACGTTTATCTCGGTGGCTTCACCAATAGTAAGGATTCCATTGCGACTCCCGGTGCATATCAGGATCAGTTGTATCCGGGAAACCAGGGGGGCAGCCCTACGGAAGATGCTTACCTGGCAAAATTTAATTCAGAGGGTGTCCGCCAGTGGGGGACCTACCTTGGTGGTGCGCATACTGAGAATCTGTGGGGAATGACGGTGGACAAAACCACTGAGGCGCTCTACATCGCAGGCTCAACTAACAGTTTTGAAAATATTGCCTATGGAAATGCCATTCAGCCGGTAAAAGCCGGAGGGGATGATTGCCTGTTTGCAAAATTTTATAGTGATGGGTTGCCGGAATGGTCAACCTATTTCGGAGGATTGATTGGCGATCAGTTCGAGGATGTGGCAGTTGATAAGAATCATTTTTTATACCTGGTTGCAAGGGCTACCGGCATTGATATGCCCACAACTCCAGATGCTTATCAAAAGATTTTTTACGGTGGTGTCAGCGATGCTATGATGTATAAGTTCTATGGCGGTAATGATTGCTTCGATCAATTTGAGCCGAATGAATCCCTGGCAGATGCCAAAGCAGTATTGACCTATCACAATAATTATTCTGATACAACTGTGTATGGCTATAACGCGGTTATCCGTAACGCTGCCGACCAGGACTGGTATGCCTTCTCCATCGCTGACAGCGAGCTCAACATGATGGCCATCATCAGTCTTTATTCGGTTGACCTGAATCTCAATCTGTATAATGATCAGGGTATTCTCATTTACCAGTCATCGAATCCTGATTCAATGCCTGACACCATTTCAGTTAACGGGTTAACAGCGGGAGCTTACTACCTCGAAGTGCCTCATGCACCGGCAGAGTTTGATTCGCTTCATTGCTACAGGCTGCAGATATTCGTGAGTGATTCACTGTTTCCGGTCATCGGTATTCCAACCCCTGTTTCAGCAGCTTCGTCTTCTCAGAATTTTTTAATCTTTCCGAACCCTGTTCACGATCAGCTTTCATTTTTCATTCCCCTGTTAAATAATGAAACTGCGACCCTCATTATCCGTGATATGCTGAACAGGATTGTTTATTCGGATGAAATTAAGGTGGCCGCTGATGGCAGGCAGATAAGCATTCCAGCCGGGAATTTTTCATCCGGCCCCTATTCAATAATCATTCGAAGTACCCGTTCGGTTTGGGAAGGGAAGTTTACGAAGCAATAAACGAAGCTTATGTAATACGTGTTAATTGTCACGCCATTTTGTTTGCTTTAAATTTGGCATTCACTACTTTTTACCAATAAAATAATAGTTTATGATATCGAAATATTTGCTACCCCTGCTTATTTCAGCCTTTGTTTCAGCCCGGGAACAAAATCATCAGCAGCAGATTCAGCTAAGGCCCAAAGTTTTCATAAAGAATGAAGGCCAGGTGGTGGATCAGAATAACATGCCCAACCAGGCCGTAAAATTTATTTATCATGATGGCGCAATAAATCTCGAACTTAAGGCATCCGGTTTCAGCTACGAGATTTTCCATGTCAGCAAATCGCAGGATGGATTTAGTGAATCAACCGGTATGGATGATAAAGATGCCTCGGACTATCTGGATAAACTCGACATCAGGGTAACCTCACAGCGTATTGATGTTACATTTCCGGGTGCAAACAAGAAGGTGCTTCCTCAGGCGTCGAATCCAATAGAAGGTTATTTTAATTATATCCACGCACCGGTGGCAACCAGACAGCATTTGCGTGTTCAGGGTTTTCAGAAAATTACTTATCCGAATTTGTACGACGGAATTGACCTTGTTTTTTACGCTCCTATAGAAAATTTCAATTCGCTTCCCTTCTCCTCAGGAGAAGATGCCCGGAGGACAGATGAAGAAAATTCAGAGGATGAATTATTGCATTATGAATTTATTGTGCATCCCGGCGCTGATCTTTCCGGTATAAAATTTCTGTATTGTGGCGCTACTGATTTTGCCCTGCTGGAAACGGGTGATATCCTGCTCAATACCTCTTATGGATTTATCAGGGAAACAAAACCGAAATATTTTATTGAAGGAAAAAAGGGAGAGATAGCGGGTAGTTTTCTTCTTCATAAAAATGAAAAGTCATTCAGTGCCTACGATTACGACCATTCGAAGTTTCTTATCATTGATCCTAACATCATCTGGGGAACTTACTACGGAGGAGAATTGGCGGATGAGATCGCTGAAGTAGTGGTGGATTCAAAAGGCGAACCCACCATTGATGGCAATACAATAAGCCTTGCTCATATTGCATCCGGTGGTGCTTATCAGGCATCTTTCGGCGGGGGCGTGTATGATTTTTTCATTGCGCATTTTAAGAGCAATGGAAAACTTAAGTGGGCAACTTATTTTGGGGGTAATGAAAAAGAGGATTGCTATGGATTAGGCATTGATCACAATGATCATCCCATTGCCGTAGGAAATTCACTCAGCGAGGGCCTGGCAACGCCCGGGGCCTATAAGACTTTGCTTACCAACTCCACCTCTTCCGATATCGTGATAGCTAAGTTTGATACCGATGGATTGCTGATGTGGTGCACCTACTATGGAGGTGAATCACCTGAGAACGCACGCAATTGCGTCTGTGATTCAAAAGGTAAAATTTATCTGAGCGGAACTACAAGCAGTACGACCGGCATTGCCTATGGAAATGCATTTCAGCCGGTGTGGGGTGGCACTGATGACACCTGGCTCGCAAAGTTTACCAAGGATGGTCAGCCCATCTGGTCAACCTATTACGGTGATAGCGGTGTAGACCGTGCACACGTAGTGAACCTTGATAAAAAAGGCAATCTTTTTGTCGGCGGCACCTGCAGCAGCAGGAAGGGCATTGCCACTCCGGATGCATTTCACACAACCTATGGCGGCGGCACATCTGATGCATACATCGCCAAATTTGATACAGCAGGAAACTTCATCTGGGGTACGTATGTCGGTGGAGCGGATTATGACCGTGTCCGCGGAGTTGAATGTGATTCTGCAGGTAACGCCTACCTGGGAGGATTCACGGTGAGTGATACCGGGATTGCTACACCCGGATCGTACCAGCCTTTTATATCGCCGCCGCAAAGCGGGGCGCAAACCGAGGATGCATTTCTTATTAAGTTCAACACCAATGGCGCGCGTAAATGGGGAACTTACTATGGCGGTACTGCTGATGAGCAGATGTGGGGAATGAGCAGTGACAAAAAAATTCATGCAGTATATATTATGGGATCTACAGCAAGCCCGGAGGATATTGCCTCGGGAAGCACGCTTCAGTCTGAGAAATCTGGAGGTCAGGACGGGTTTCTCGCAAGATTCAGGGAAAACGGCTCAGTACAATGGTCCTCTTACTTTGGAGGCAAATCGGGTGATCAGTTTGAAGATGCCATGCCGGATACGAGCGGTTTTTTATATGTAGCCGGCAGAAATACTGCCAGTACCATGCCTGCTACAAGCGGAGTTTACCAGACTACTTATTATGGGGGCGCCAGTGATGCGATGCTGTACAAATTTTATATCGGCAGCGATTGTTTCGATCAGTTTGAGCCCAACGAAACCGCCTCGGGTGCATATCTGATGAAGTCTGTTGCTCCTTCTGACACTACTATTTACGGATGGAATGGCAGCATAAGAAATGCGAATGATCATGACTGGTTCAAGGTGAAGGTAAAAGCTCCAAACAATAACCTCCGGATAATACTCCAGGACATGCCTGAAAATTATAATCTCAGACTTTACTCATCAGACGGCAGCCTGCTTTACCAGTCGCTGCACACTGATCTGATACCAGATACCATTACAGCCAACAACCTGGTTGTCGGAACCTATAAATTCAAGATTCATCATGCAGCAAATGTTTTTGATTCGCTCGGATGCTACCATGTGCGCATGTACAGCAGCATTTTTCCATTCCAAAAAAGCTCCGAAATGGAAGAACAGGTGCCACCTGAAAAGCTTGCAGTATTCCCCAACCCTGCAAAAAACGAAATTTCATTCAGTCTTTATAACGGCCATGTTCAGAAAGCAAGCATGAATATTTATGATCTATTGGGAAGGGAAGTGTATGCCGGTGAATTGCCATTACAAGAAGGACATCAGGATATTACCCTTCCTATAGGCCGGCTTTCATCAGGAGCTTTTGAAATTGTAATAATGGCTGATGATCATGCCCTGAACGGTAAATTCATTAAGGAATGATTTGTTGATACGGCAAAACCTTAAAGGCAATTAATTCCGCAGCAGGAAAACAAGGCCTTTTCGAATTCCGGCAATGAACCTGATTCCCACATGTGTATCTTTGCCATACTTACGGTTTTCGTTTAAAAATTTCTCAGGCAGGTCTAATTGGAATGAAGATTTACGGGGAAAATTTTATGAAATAATTTCGTGAAAAGAATCAGGAGCATCTCAAAATTTAAAAAATCAATCAATAATGAAACATTCAATATTTTTTTTTATATACTTATCAATTGCAAGCCTCTGTTCTGCGCAGTTTTCACTCAACGAAGCCATGCAGTCAGCAGGGTTTCAGCAAAACGTGGGTCAGATCAGGGACCAGTTTGGAAACCCTAATTCATTGGTAAAATATCAGTTTTCTACAAAGGATTTTAATCTCTCATTAAAGCGTAACAGCTTCAGTTACGAAGTAATCACGGTTGAAAATCATCCGGCAATGGCCGAAAGCGGACAGGACCATTTTGATGAGGATTTAAGTGCATTTTATAATCAAAATCCTGTTGTGCACATTTCGCGGGTGGATGTAACACTTGAAGGTGCAAATCCCAGTCCCCGTATCATAAGCGGTAATGCTAACGGCACCACTTTCAATTACTATCTTAACATGAGTACCAATGCACCGGTAATTGATGTGCAGTGCTACAATCGTATCCTTTACAAGGACATTTATCCTGATGTTGATCTTCTTTTTAGAGCCGGTGATGATAATGCTTCATCCACTCTTGAATACGAATGGATTCTTCATCCCGGAGCGGACCCTTGTGATATTAAAATAATCTACGGCGGGGCTAAGGGGATCACTGCCAATACGGATGGGACCATTGATTTACTAACTTCAAAAGGAAAAGTAATAGAAGGAAAACTTTTTACCTATACTTTTATTGATGAGAAAGAAATTCCTTCCTCCTATCAACTTAATGGAAATGTACTTTCCTATAATATCGGCAGCTATGATCCCTCTCTAACAGTGGTGATTGACCCCACCCTCTTATACGCAACTTTCTACGGTGGTGAGATGGATGAAACCGTTTTTGAAGATGAAATCGCAATAGATAATTTTGGAAAGGTGGTTATGACGGGATCTACCTACAGCACCAGCGGCATTGCCACTGCCGGCGCATGGGATGTCACCTATAGTAAATTCACGGATATCTTTATTTGTAAATTTCTTTCAAACGGTCAGCTTTCATGGGGTACCTATTACGGTGGAAAGGGAAAGGATGGAACTTTTTCAATCATTACAGATCACGAGGATAACATCATCATCGGTGGCAGCAGTGATACAGATAGCGGTATGGCGACTCCCGGGGCATATAAGGATATGCTCACAAGCAATACATCAGATTTGCTCATTGCCAAATTTTCCCAGAATGGTTACATTATTTGGGGCACTTATTACGGCGGAAAAGACCGGGATCACATCCGCAATGCCATCATCACCAAATACAATAATATTCTTTTCAGTGGCTTTACTGCAAGCCTGGAAGACATTGCTTATGGTCCCTACGTTTACCAGAGTGTTTATGGGGGAGGCGGGGATGTCATGCTCGGTGAGTTCACGAAGAATGGATGGCCTGTATGGGTTACATACTGGGGTGATGAGAAAGAAGATCGTGCACACGTAATGTGCTTAGATACCAATCAGAATTATTTTTATGTTGCCGGCACTACGGAGAGTGAAGTGAACTTCATCATCAACAGTCCATGGCAAAAGATAAAGGGAAGCCAGGTAGATGCTTTCCTGGCTTACTGGGATACCTCAGGCCATTATTACTGGGGCACCTACATTGGAGGTAACCGGGATGACCGCGCACGCGGTGTGAATGTTGACGGAGCCGGTAATGTATATGTGGCCGGCTACACCCAAAGCAAGGATAGCATTGCATCTCCGGGGGCGCACCAGCAGACATGGGGAGGAGGATATTCCGATGCAGGCATTCCCAATGATGACGGCTATCTGATGAAGTTTGACCATTCAGGCCACTGGAAATGGGGTACTTACTATGGTGGCTATAAAGAAGAATTCGTGCGGGGAATGGAAATTGACAGCAATGCTAATCTTTACATTGTGGGCGATGCACAAAGCTCTGACAGTATTGCAACACCGGATGGATTCATCAGCGAGAAGATTGGTAAAAGCAGTTCCTCTGATGGCATGTTTATGAAGTGGGATTCATCCGGTCACCAGGTTTGGGGAAGTTATCTGGGAGGTGATAAAGTGGATGAGGGTAATGATGTGGCACTCTATCTCGATCATTTGCTTTATGTGTCCATCGAAACGCGTGGCGGTTCACCGGTGACCCCCGATGCCTACCTGATCAAAAATCAGGGTGGCGCGGATGCGGTGCTTTATGAATTCGAAACCGGGTCAAACTGCTATGATAAATACGAGCCCAACGATAATTACCAGCAAGGATTCCAGCTAAAAGCATTTGAACCCTCTAAGGATAATATATACGGCTGGAGCGCCGCAATATCCAGCCCGGGCGACCAGGACTGGTATTATGTAAAAACCAAACCTGCTCTTCCAAACTACAGGTTTATCATTGACCATCTTACCCAGAATTATGACCTCGTGCTGCTCAATAAGCAGGGCGTACAAATTGCATACTCCGTAAATCCCGGACTTACTTCCGATACCATTGTAATGAATGATCTTGCCGGGGAAAAATATTACCTGGGAGTGGTTCATGATTCCACTGCCTTCGATTCTGCTAATTGCTACAGAATACGTATTTTCAAGGGACCTTCTACCATCAGCAGGGAATCATCGCAAAACGCTCTTCCGGATATGTATGTATTTCCCAACCCTGCGTACGATCACCTTTCAGTGAACTTGCTGTCAGGGGAGAACTGGTTTTCTGATATCATAATTTATGATCTGGCGGGAAGGGAGGTTTATCATTCCAAACTACAGCTTACAGCGGGATATCAGCAATTCAATGTGCCGGTTTCAACTCTGGAAAGAGGGGCTTATCAGCTTGTGATTTCAAATGATCACAAATTCTGGCAAAGGAGTTTCGTGAAGCAATGAGGTCAATTGACAGAAATTAACGCGGAGTATTGGATGAAATGGTTCAATCATGGTAGGAAAAAGAAAAGGCAGTCTGAAATTTTTTCTGAGAAAAATATCAGCGCACCTTAATCCTCACTTTTTCTTTAACCATTTCCATCACTTCATCAGAGATAGCATCGGCATCAAAGCGGCACTCATGATAAAGATCTTTAAGGGAGCCGTGCTCAACAAATTTATCCGGAATTCCGAGCATTTTTATTTCTGCTGAATAATGATGAGCATTCATAAATTCAAGAATAGCACTGCCAAATCCTCCCCTGATCACCCCATCTTCAACAGTAATAATTTTGTTGAATGATGAAAAGACCCTGTGAAGAATTTCTGCATCCAATGGCTTGATAAAGCGCATGTCGTAATGGGCGGGATTAATTCCATCACTTGCTAACTCCCGGCAGGCCTCTAAAACAAAATTACCCGGGTGGCCGATTGACAGAATACATACATCTTCACCATCACAGATTTTTCTTCCTTTCCCTATCGCAATTTCTGAAAATGGTTTTCTCCAGTTCGTCATTACACCTTCACCCCGGGGATAGCGGATAGAAAACGGGAAATTATTTTTATCAAGCTGTGCGGTGTACATGAGATTGCGCAGCTCTTCCTCATTCATCGGGGCACTCACTACGATATTCGGAAGTATGCGCATATAGGCAAGATCGAAGGCGCCCTGATGCGTTGCGCCGTCATCACCAACCAGTCCGCCGCGATCAAGGCAAAATATTACGTGAAGCTTTTGCAATACCACATCATGAATCACCTGATCATAGCCACGCTGCAGAAATGTTGAGTAAATGTTACAGAAAGGAATCATGCCCTGTGTTGCCAGGCCTGCTGAAAAAGTGACGGCATGCTGCTCGGCAATTCCCACATCGAAAGCCCGTTCCGGCATTTCCTTCATCATCATATTGAGTGACGAGCCGCTCGGCATTGCCGGTGTGATGCCGGTGATCTTAGGATTCATTTTAGCAAGCTCAACAATGGTGAGTCCAAATACATCCTGATATTTTGGCGGTGATGATTGATGAGAAATTTTTTTAAATATTTCACCCGTGATCTTATCAAAAGTCCCGGGGGCATGCCATTTGGTTTGATCTTTTTCTGCCAGCTCGTATCCTTTTCCTTTCACGGTTACTATATGAAGCAGCTTGGGTCCTGAAATGTGCTTCAGGTCTTCAAGCATTGCAACAAGGCGGTCAACATTATGGCCATCCACTGGTCCGAAATACCGAATATTCATCGCCTCAAAAATGTTGCTGCTCTTGGATACTGCCCCCTTCAGGCTTGCCTCAATTTTTGAAAGCTGGTTTTGAAGAGATGTGCCTCCAACCTTTCCCAGGATCTTCCATATCTCATCACGGGTTTTGTTCCATGTATGGCTCATCGTAATATCAGTCAGGTATTCCTTCATTGCTCCTACATTCGGATCAATGCTCATGCAGTTGTCGTTCAGGATGATGAGAAGGTCAGTTCCTGAAACTCCAGCATTATTCATTCCCTCGTATGCTAAACCGGCAGTAATGGCACCATCGCCAATTACCGCAATCACCTTGCGGTCTTTTTCACCCTTGAGCCGGGAAGCTACTGCCATGCCGAGTGCAGCAGAAATGGAGGTAGAGGAATGCCCCACGCCAAAGGTGTCATATTCGCTCTCCGCACGCGATGGAAAACCTGCTATTCCCTTATGCTTCCTGTTGGTCTGAAAACGTTTTCTTCTTCCGGTTAGAATTTTATGACCATAGGCCTGATGTCCCACATCCCACACAAGCTGATCATAGGGGGTGTTGAAAACATAATGCAGCGCAACAGTCAGCTCCACTACACCCAGAGAAGCGCCGAAATGTCCGCCATAAACTGAAACAGTATCAATAATGTATTGCCGAAGCTCCTTGCAAACCCGGAAAAGCTTGTCCTTTCCAAGTTTACGCAAATCATCTGGAAAATTGATTTCAGAAAGAAGATCGCCGGGCTGAATTTCCATCCTGGGGTTTTAAAAACAGAATGCGAAATTAAACAATACGAATCCGGAGCTCCGGTGTAAACTGAAATTATTAATAAATGGGTTATGTGTCAAAATCATGGAGCATTTTTTAAATACATGTGGATATTTAAAATCCTGAAATCAATATCTGGGCTGTACACCATTTAGATTTGCTTTAATGAATACCGCAACAGCAACTACATACGAAATAAAGCTCCCGCAGTTCGAGGGTCCATTTGATCTGCTGCTGTTTTTTATTGAGCGTGATGAGCTGGATGTATATGACATTCCGATTGCAAAAATCACGGGTGATTTTCTTGCCTACCTCCAGCAGGCAAATACATTGAACATTGAGCTTGCAAGTGAATTTATTGTTGTTGCTGCAACACTGATGCGTATCAAAGCAAAACTATTACTCCCAAGAAAAGATATTGACGAAACGGGAAATGAAATTGATCCCCGTGAGGAGCTGGTAAGGCAGCTGCTGGAGTACAAGCGTTACAAAGAGGTTCTGGATGAGCTGCGCCAGCTTGAGGATGAGAGAGCAAAAATGTTTGCCCGTGGTAATGTGGATTCGGAATTAGAATCCATTGCAAAGTCGTGGTCTAATGAAGCAGAGCTGCATTCCGTAACACTTTTCAAGCTGCTTAAATCATTTGAAAGAGTGATGAGCAGGCTGGAGGAGCAAAAGAAAAAGCCCGTGCACAAGATCATATCATATGCCTATACCATTGAAGGGCAAAAGGAATACCTGACGCATTTAATTGAATCGGAAAAAGATATTCCCTTTGCAAGTGTATTTGAATCTTGCGAAAACCGCATTCATGCCATCTTCACCTTTCTTGCCATGCTTGAATTGATTCAGCAAAAACTGATTGCCTTTAAAGCAGGAATGGGAATGAATAATTTCTGGATCAACAAGGTCTCGTGAGGTACGCTTCTCATTTACTATTCTCAGCTCCCATGCAGGTTTATACCACGAAGCTTTAAATTATGCTCTAAACTTTTTTACCGCTTCATAAGCCTGATTGTCAATCCTCAGTATAATATCCTTTGTGAAGCAACTTATTATTGAAATACCAATTGCAAAAACTCTTTGACTGCAATTACAATTGCATTGCGCTTCAAAGCGAGCAAAATTTTTGTTCATCACTCAATCGGGGATTACAGAAACCCTTTTTTTAAATTTTCACTCTTAAGAAATAGCCCGGCTTTTCAAAACATTCAGGTCTTTTCCCACCTTCGTAAATGCCTGAATCGCTTTATCAAGATGATGCGGCTCATGCGCAGCAGAAATTTGTACCCTTATCCGCGCAAGTCCCTTGGGAACAACAGGGAAGAAAAATCCAATTACATAAATTCCTTCCTCAAGCAGCACAGCCGCCATCTTCTGCGCAGCAGCAGCATCATAGAGCATGATGGGAACAATAGGATGCTCGCCTGGCTTAATGTCAAAACCCGCCTCCGTAATTTTTTCTCTGAAATACTTTGTGTTTGATTCGAGCTTGTCACGGAGACTTGTTGTTTCACTCAGCATATCCATAACTGCAATAGCAGCGCCCACGATCGGGGGAGGAATGGAGTTTGAAAACAAATAAGGACGCGAGCGCTGTCGCAACATATTAATGATTTCTTTTCTGCCCGAAGTGAAACCGCCGCAGGCACCCCCGAGCGCTTTTCCTAATGTAGAAGTAATGATGTCAATCCTGCCCATCACATTTTTGTATTCATGAGTTCCGCGGCCTGTTTTCCCCATTACTCCGGAAGCATGACTGTCATCCACCATGATCAGTGAATGGTACTTTTCAGCTAGCAAAGCAATTTCATCCAGCTTTGCTATGGTTCCATCCATACTGAATACGCCATCAGTAATGATGATCCTGCTGCGGCAATTTTGTGCTGCCTGAAGCTGTGATTCAAGATCCTGCATGTCACTGTTTTTATACCTGAATCGCTGCGCCTTGCATAAACGCACACCGTCAATGATTGATGCGTGGTTAAGCTCATCACTGATGAGGGCATCTTCTTCGTTAAAGAGTGGCTCAAATACACCCCCGTTAGCATCAAATGCAGAAACATATAAAATCGTGTCATCTGTTCCGAGAAATTCAGAAACCTTTTTTTCCAGGATTTTGTGGAGGTTTTGGGTGCCACAGATAAAGCGTACACTGCTCATTCCGTACCCATGCGTCTCAATCGTTTTTTGAGTTGCCGCAATCAACTTTGGATGCGAGCTTAGGCCAAGATAATTATTGGCACAGAAATTCAAGACAGTTTTTCCGTTCACTACAATTTCTGCCCCCTGTGCTGAAGTGATTACCCTTTCATTCTTGAATAGTCCCTTTGCTTTGATGTCTTCAATTTCTGTTACAAGTCGCTCCTCAATGGTGTACATATTATTTTGGATTTAGTGATGATATGCCTGTTTCAGCATCAGTTTAAGTTGTCCGGTTTGAATTACGTTGCTAATAATTTAATGTGAAAATAGCAATCACTTCAGTTCCCAGCTTTCAATCACACGATAGGCGGCATCATCAGGATGAGTGAGTGATTCAATTAATTGCGGCTGATCTGCTGAAAATGATCCGGAATGAACGGCAGGAAGGTCAAAGGGCAATTGCTTCAACTGCCGGATCCTTGCCAGAGTTGCATGCGGAACCGGCTTACGGGTTTCTTCTGTTGGTAGTGCTTTACGAAGCTGAAGACACAGCTTTTCAAAAGTATCACTCTTCTCAAACTGAGCCCAGATCATCACGGGCTTCCTGTTTTCAAGAATGGTTTCAAAGCAATCAAGCTTCAATACAAATGAAGAGGTGGATGCAGAAATTTCTTTTCCTGACTTAATAATTCGTGAAAATTGATCCGGGTGTGTTGCTCCTAGAAAATGCACGGTAATATGCAGGTTCTTTGTACTCACCCATTTTACCAAGGAAAGTTTTTCCCGGGATACTAGACCTGAAAACTTTTCTCTCAACCCATCTGGAAGTGGAATAGCAAAAAATAGCCTGTGCATTCAAAAACTAATTGTTCCCCGAATATGAGTAATAAATATCAAAGGAATTTAGCTTCATTAACCATGATATTGAATTGCAATGCCTTAATTTTAATCTTTCCTAAAACCAACCAGCATGAAAAAAATATACTTTCTTCTGTTTTTAACATTTCTTCAGCAAGCAAGCTTTGCACAGGAATGGACACTTACCGGATTTGCATTTGCAAATACGGTTCGCGGAATTTATTTCCATAACGCTGATACAGGCTTTGCAGCCGGAGCAGGTGGCTTTATTTCAAAATCTATAGATGGCGGCGTCACCTGGACTCCTCAAACATCTGGTGTAATTACTGATTTACGCTCTATTGAATTTGTGAACGATACCCTTGGCTACAGCAGTGGTGCTTCCGGTGTTGTTCTGAAAACTACCAACAGCGGTGTAACATGGACGCTCATGAACTCAGGTATCAGTGCGATCACCTTAAGATCCATAGATTTCACTTCCGCAGATACAGGTCTAGTGGGTGGCTCAGCCGGAATTATTTACAAAACCACGGATGGGGGTGTATCATGGACTTCCATTTCACTTGGAATATTAAGTGATATCATCAACCTGCACATGTACAATAAGAATGCAGGATATGCAGTTGCAAGTGACGGTTCTTTTTTTAACGGCTATGTTTTTAAAACCACCGATGGGGGAAGCAGCTGGACGCAGATTTACACTGACCCCAATATTGGCTTCCTTGGGGTTGCTGTTGGTGATTCAAATACGGTTTATGCAGGAGGAAAGGGACAAACCATTATCAAGACCAACGATGGTGGTGCTACCTGGAGTACAGTTTATTCGGATATTACCACTCAAAATATCCGCAGTGGCTTTGCAGTTTCTGCAAATGAAGCATATTTTGTAGATGACTTTGGATATGTTGCAAGCACAATGGATGGAGGGGTGACATGGAAGGACACGCTTGTTTCCTTTTCAGGATTATATTCGATTTATTTTCCGAACCCTTTTATCGGATATACAGGTGACGGAAGCGGAAATATCTATGGTATTGAAATGCCATGCGCCGTTCCTGCTGCACCGGCGGTGATCAATGGATCTGACACAGTATGCAGTGGTACACCTGAAAACTATTCCATCTCAGCAGTTGAAAATGCAAACTCTTATCAATGGTCAGTTCCTGCAGATGCAGTAATCAATTCCGGGCAGGGTGATACGGTTATCAATGTCACTTTCGGCGCTCTTTCAGGAAATATTTATGTAACCGGCGTAAGTGATTTTTGTGGCGGGGGTGATACAGCAACCATAAGTGTAACGGTTAATCCATCCCCTCAGCCCTCTATTACATTCTCTGATACTGTGCTCACCTCGAGTGATGCATCGGGCAATCAATGGTACTTTAATAATGCTCCCATCTCAGGGGCAACAGATTCCACCTATACCCCAACCCAGAACGGGAATTATTATGTAGTAGTTACAAACAGCTATGGATGCACGGGCTCTTCCAATGTGATCAACGTTTTGGGGGTTGTAATAAAGCAGGTAGAGGATAACCATTTACTGCACATTGAACCCCTGCCTGCACACGATGATATTTTGATTCAATTGCCACAGGTGCAGCAAGCCCTTCTTTCAATCTATGATGATGCAGGAAGAAAAGTATTTGAGCAAGATAATATTTCGGGAAATGAATTGCGGTTAAACGTATCATCTTTCGGAAGTGGAATTTATTTAGTTCGCCTCTTAAGTGATCAAGGCAAACTGATTGGCAGCCAGAGAATGGTAGTGCAGTAGCTTAATTCTTTTTACAAATGATGTGAAAGCCCTCCGTGATGGAGGGCTTTTTTTGATTATTGCAGAATTGTATTGCAAATACTGAACTTACCATTTATCCATTCAGATCCAAACCGTCAGTTTTTGCTTTTCTGAAACGAAGCCATTCATGAAAGCACAGGAAAATTTTTGGAAATAACCTGTTAAGGAATGTAGTGATTTTACAATAAGAATTGTAAATCCCGCTAATTCCCTGCGATCTGATTTTGAGAACCATTCAATTCCCTCTTCAAATACTCACCTGTATAACTCGTTGTATTTTTTGCAACTTCCTCAGGGGTCCCTTTCGCAACAATATACCCCCCGCCATTCCCGCCTTCAGGTCCAAGGTCAATGATGTGATCGGCAAGCTTTATCACGTCGAGGTTGTGCTCAATGATGAGAACGGTGTTGCCTTTATCCACAAGCTTATTCAGCACTTCCATGAGCACCCGGATGTCTTCAAAATGCAGACCCGTGGTGGGCTCATCAAGGATATAAAAAGTATTTCCGGTATCCTTCTTTGACAGCTCAGTTGAGAGCTTTACACGCTGTGCCTCACCGCCGCTGAGGGTTGTTGCCTGCTGTCCAAGACGGATATAGCCAAGACCTACATCATGCATGGTTTTGATCTTGCGGTAAATTCTGGGGAGCGGCTGAAAAAATTCGACAGCTTCATCCACCGTCATTTCTAAAACATCACTGATGGATTTTCCCTTGTACCGAACTTCCAGAGTTTCACGGTTATATCGCTTGCCCATGCATTTCTCACATTCCACATACACATCAGGAAGGAAATTCATCTCGATCAGCTTCATGCCACCACCCTGGCACTCCTCGCATCTTCCCCCTTTCACATTAAAAGAAAATCTGCCTTGCTTGTAGCCGCGGATCTTGGATTCAGGCAGCTGTGCGAAAAGATCCCTGATGTCAGTAAATACACTGATGTATGTTGCAGGATTGCTTCGCGGAGTTCTGCCAATGGCTGACTGATCAATCTCAATGACTTTATCAATCAGCTTCAGCCCTTTCAAATTACCGTATGCAAGCGGCTTCTTTTTGGAATTGAAAAAATACTGGTTGAGGATGGGATAAAGTGTTTCAGTGATCAGTGATGATTTGCCACTGCCGGAAACACCGGTAATGCAGATCAGTTTCCTGAGAGGAAAATCTGCTGAAAGGTTTTTAAGATTATTTCCATTACATCCCGTTAGCGCGATAAATTGCCCTGTACCCTTTCTTCTTACCTCCGGGATTTTTATCTCCCTTCTGCCAGCTAAAAAATCTATGGTAAGGGATGTTTCTCCGTTCAGCATTGCAGGAAATACCTCACTTACGATTCTGCCTCCATGCTCACCGGCTCCCGGGCCCAGGTCAATCACATGGTCAGCCGCGAGCATGATCTCTTTATCATGCTCTACTACGATTACTGAATTACCTACTACAGTGAGTTCCCGGAGCGCGCCGATCAGGCGCTGATTATCGCGCTGGTGCAATCCTATGCTCGGCTCATCGAGAATGTAGGTGATACCTACGAGCTGCGACCCGATTTGCGTTGCAAGCCGGATGCGCTGCGACTCGCCTCCTGAAAGTGATCTCGATGTCCTGTTTATGGTGAGATATTCCAGGCCAACTTCCATCAGGAACCCGATCCGTGAGCGGATTTCTTTCACCACTTCCTTACCGATCTGTAATTGTTTTTCACTGAGATGGTTTTCAACATCATTGAACCAGTGCTGCAATTCGGCAATGCTCATGGCAGACAGCTCTGCAATATTTTTTTCATTCACCCTGAAAAAAAGGGACTCTTTTTTCAGCCGCGCTCCACCGCATTCAGGGCACGCAATCGCCTCCATAAAATCTTCTGCATAACGCCGCAGGTTGTCACTCGAAGTGTCACGGTACCACCGGTAGATCAGGTTCACCACGCCCTCAAATTCGGTGGAGTAAAAGCTCTCCGCATCATCAAAATTCATCGCCACATCAATCTTCTCTTCTTTCGATCCATAAAGAATCAGGTTGAGCGCCTCCTTTGGAATTTTTTTAATGGGAGTGGCTAAATTGAACTTGTATTTAGAAGCAATGGAACGAATCTGCTGGTATACAAAATTTTCTCTTACATCACCGAGTGCAAGTATGCCGCCTTCATTGATGCTTTTGGAGTCATCCGGAATAATCACTTCTTTTCTTACCTCATAAACAAATCCCAGTCCTTTACAGTGCGGGCATGCACCATAGGGCGAGTTAAAAGAAAAAGTATTGGGTGAAGGCTCCTCATAGGAAATCCCGGAAACAGGATCCATCAATTGCTTGCTGAACGTATATACCTTTTCATTTTCAGCATTTTGTTCTTCTTCTTTTCGCCTGCTTCGGAATAATGAAATGATGGCTGCTTCCGGAGCTTTCATTACCAGCAGCAATCCCTTACCCATCTTCAGAGTCAGCTGAACGGATTTCTTCAACCGTTCAAAATTCTTACCTGCCTGTTCTGTTGCATCAGCAGGTAAATCTTTTACCTCAATGCGGTCCACCACAACCTCAATATCGTGGACTTTGTACCGGTCAACCTGCATCTTTTCCTTCACTTCCCTTATCTCGCCATCCACACGCACTTTAAGAAAGCCCTGCTTTCGAACCTGCTCGAACAGCTCACGGTAATGACCTTTTCTCCCCCTGACCAGGGGGGCAAGCAGCATAATTTTCTCATTATTGAAATGGTCCCTGATATGCTGAAGGATCTGATCTTCCGTATAGCGTACCATTTTATTTCCGCTCTCATAGGAATATGCATCCGATGCGCGTGCAAACAATAACCTCATGAAGTCATAAATTTCCGTAATGGTGCCAACCGTAGAGCGCGGATTCTTATTTACTGTTTTCTGCTCAATAGAGATCACAGGGCTCAGTCCAAGGATCTCATCCACGTCAGGCCGCTCGAAATCGCCAAGAAATTGCCGTGCATAGGTTCCGAAGCTTTCCATGTATCGCCGCTGACCCTCTGCATAAATAGTATCGAAGGCCAGTGAGGATTTTCCACTTCCGCTGATGCCGGTGATTACTACCAGCTTGTTGCGCGGAATTTTTACATCGATATTTTTTAGGTTGTGCACCCGGGCCCCATAGACTTCAAGAAACTCTACCTCCGGTACGGCAACATCCGGTAAGCCTGTAGGGCTGTCAACCGCGGACACAAAAACAGCGGGAGAATTTACATGAGCAGAATGTTTTTTGGAATCGGAACCAGGAGTTTTTGTCATAAAAAAAGCCCGCAAAGTTACAGCATGCTGAAGCAAAGACAACCGACAAGCTTAAATAACTTTTATAAGTTTGATGTTATCAGACTTTGTAAATGACTGGCGGGGAACTTGTGGTATTTGGAATGATTTCACCGCTATTTTACTTTCTCATTCAGATATTATAAATTTAGCTAAAACCTTAACTAATGAAAACAAATACATTTCACCAATCAGTTTTCTTATGCTGCTTTTTTCTCTTTGCCGGTATCACCTCAGCTTACTCACAGTCAAGTTCAAAAAAACCACATATTGCCAATTATTCTGCTGCCGGATGCCTCGCATGTTCCGGCAGTGAATGGAATGATTACAACTACATTAAACAGCTTGATGGAAAATTTGCAACCACGAACCTCGCTGCTGAAGGGTATTGCTTTCAAAGTATATGCTATTACAGCCGGGGGTTAATGGCATCGGATTTTCAGTTTTCTATTCCTGCCACCGCAACTATAACCGGAGTCAGGGTAAGGGTTACACGTATGGCTGATAAGGAGAATGCGGTCTATGACTATGACATTCAACTGATGAAAAACCTGACCCCGCAGGGTGATAACAAAGCTTCAGCTGATGCATGGCCAGTAACGGCTGCTAATAAAGTGTATGGTGGTGTAAATGATAAGTGGGGCATCAGCCTAAATCCATCTCTTGTTAACAGCAGTGACTATGGCTTCTGGCTTCAATCTCAGAATCTTACTGAATTTGATGGAAGAACGGCTTCGGTCGATTTTGTAAAGATGACTGTCTATTATTTAGTTAACGGGAAAATGAATGAGCAAGTTTCAGAGGCAGCATCCGTTAATCAGATGTATCTGTATCCCAATCCTCTTAGCACATCCTCTGTTATATCCTTTTCCTTAAATTATAAATCCCGAGTGAAGGCGGATCTTTATGATGCAGCGGGAAAAAAATTAAAATCCTTATTGAATGAAGAGTTTTCTTCAGGAACTCATGAATTCAATCTTAACCGCGGTGAATTAACTGCTGGAGTTTACTTTGTTCATTTAATGATGAATGGCGAAACAGTGACGCGAAAGTTGATAATTGAATAAAATTTAACCGCAGAGGACGCAATGTAAGGAATGAGGAAGAAATGATATCGGTGGTCATGTGATTGGCGATGAGAAGTAAAAAATTTAACCGCAAAGGACTCAAAGGTTTTAACGCAGAGGACGCAATGGAATTTGTAAGGGAGTGAAGAAATAATGATATTGGCGGTCGTGTGAATGGCGATGAGAGGTGTAAAAAATTTTAACCTTAAAGGACTCAAAGGTTTTAACGCAGAGGAATAGAAAGTAAGGATAAATGCTTGCTGTTTTATTTAATGAGCGGCTAAAATGAATGGTTTTCCACGGGCTGATGTAATCAATTTATTATCAAAACTCACCCTGGCGCGTATCATTAATGCGGGTAAAGTTTTTTCATCCTTTTACGTTTCCAAACTCTTTCATCAGCCCGCTCACTGGGGAAAACCCATCTCTGTTTCCATCGAGCCCACTACTTCCTGTAACCTTCGCTGCCCGGAATGTCCGAGCGGATTGCGCTCCTTCAACCGGCCTACCGGGATGCTTCAGCAGAATTTTTATACGGGAATTATAGATGAGCTCGCTGAACATCTTCTTTATCTCACTTTTTATTTTCAGGGTGAGCCCTTCCTGAATCCGGGGTTTCTGGAAATGGTTAAATACGCTTCAGCGAAAAATATTTACACTTCCACTTCAACCAATGCTCATTTCCTCGATGATGATCATGCCAGAAGAACGGTTGAATCAGGCCTGGACCGGCTCATCATTTCTATTGACGGCACCACGCAGGAAGTTTATGAGCAATACAGGGTAAGGGGAAAACTGGATAAGGTAATTGCCGGAACCCGGAACATTTTAAAATGGAGAAAGGAGAAAAACTCAATTACACCTCTCGTGGTTTTTCAATTCCTGGTGGTAAAGCCGAATGAACACCAGTTAGAAGATATCATCAGGCTGGGTAAGGAAATGGGTGTGGATGATGTTTGGTTCAAAACAGCACAGGTTAATGATTTTGAAAATGGAAATGAATTCATACCAGCCACAGAAAAATATTCACGATACAAAAAAAATGGCGAAGGGAAATTTTTAATAAAGAATAAACTGCTTGATCACTGCTGGAAAATGTGGCATTCCTGCGTGATCACATGGGATGGAAAAGTTGTGCCATGCTGCTTCGATAAAGATGCAAAGCACCAGCTTGGTGACCTCACCAGACAATCATTGGCGGAAGTCTGGAATTCTGAATCGTACAAAACTTTTCGCGCGGCGCTTCTGCGGTCACGGAAAGAAATTGACATTTGTACCAATTGCTCTGAAGGGACTACGGTGTGGGTGTAATCCAATCTTCTAAATACAGGTAGTAAGAAGAAAATCAGTATCCTGATGCCGGATGCAAAACATACGAAAGCAAGGTTCCAGCAACTGCCATGCAGCTGGCTAACAGCACGGCTGCCGAAAAAGATTTCACTTCAAAACCGGTAAACAGCTTATCTACAACCTTTATGATGACCGCCGTTACAAGTAACCGCACAAAAAAGGATAGAAAACCGAGGGTGACAAGGTTTAGAGGAAGTCTCAGCAGTGCACCGATGGTCGCATTCAGCAAGCCAATCACTAAAGCAACTAATATTGCAGTAACGAAGCTTTTAATATTGACGCTGGGAAGCAGATATGCCAGAAGAAAGAGAACCGCTGCATTGATGAGCAGTTCAATGATGAAATTCATATCATTCGGGCTTCATGATCATTTCAGAACCATCGGCAGCGCGAAGCCGCATCGTATTTTTATCCATCTCCAGCACTGTGAAGTTTTCAGAAACACCCTCGCCGGTGAACTGAAGGCTCAGTGTGCTGCCCTCGTATTTCCATGTTCCCTGACGAGTCTGTTCATTGTTTCCCATAGTCATGTTACCATTGGTGGAGAATGTAATGAACTCCTTTTTTTCATCTCTTGTCAGCCGGTCCTTATCACCCTGGGCATCAGTTTCTTTTGATGACCGCCAGGTTTTTGAATCATTGCCGGCAATTACCTCAGTTGATGAACCGGCATTATTCATATTGGATTTGCTACTGTCGTTTTTACAGCCTGTGGCAATAAAAAAC
>JBDSEA010000247.1:0-11135 GCA_039920305.1 Chitinophagales bacterium | reverse complement strand
GTGCTTAACTCTTTTAACAATCTTACTTTCACGGCCATCAACCACTACCCTGGATACTCTGAATGGCAGCCCATACACTTTTAAGCGATAAGTTTCATAGCGCGGCGTAAACATCCCCTCAATGGATTGCGTGATCTCAAAAGTATTTTCCTCACCCCGAGTTTCGAATTTTTTCTCTGCAAAAATATTCTGCTCATATCCAAAGGTGTCATCATGATCTTCGAACATAAAAGAGTTTACATGATATGGGGCATAGTAAACATTCAGCAACATCACATCAATCTCATGCTCTCCTACATACTGCATCACAGGAGATTCAGGTATCACACTTCCCGCCTTAATAAAAAGAGGCATAGAATCGAGAGCTGCCTCTGTTTCAAGTGTCTGTCCGCCCTGGTAAACCGAAAAATTCCAGAAATCATACCACATACCATTGGGTAAATAAACTGCGCGCGACACTGCGCCCTCAGCCAGGATGGGTGCCACTAAAATTTTATCACCAAAAAGAAATTGATCATCACGTCTGAAATTTGCTGAAACATCCTGCTCCAGCATGGCAATAGAACGGAGCATTGGAAAATGATATCTTGAATTTTCCCAGAATACCGAATATATATATGGCAGCAATTTGTACCGTAACTCAATAAAATTCTTTACAATCTTTTCATATTTAGAACCAAATGACCATGGCTCACGGGCACGTGTATCCCCTGCACTGTGCACGCGCATGAATGGAGAAAACACACCAAACTGTATCCACCGGACGAAAAGTTCACCATCGGGCTCGCCGCTGAAACCACCGATATCAGATCCAGCAAAGGAAATTCCTGACATGCTCAAGCGCTGTAACATAAGGACCGCGACATTCAGATGCTGCCAGGTTGCTTTATTATCACCCGTCCACGTGGAGGAATAACGCTGAACTCCGGCGTAACCTGAGCGTGTGATGGTGAATGGTCGCTTATTTTTCATCAGCTTTTTCAATCCTTCGTAGGTAGCTCGCACCATCTGCATCCCATAAACATTATGTGCCTTGCGATGAGACCCACGATAGCCATCATAATGATGACGAACATCGGGGGGAAATGTTCCCTGGCCGAAAACTGCTGGCTCATTCATATCGCACCAAATGCCAAGCACGCCCTGATCTATGTATTCCTGAAACAATCCTCCCCACCATTCTCTCACTTTGGGGTTGGTGAAATCAGGGAACTGGCATCGGCCGGGCCAAACCTGACCTTCCATAAAATAATCATCACTCCGGCGGCAAAAATATTTTTGATCCCGCCCCTCTTTAAAAACCCAGTATTGCTCATCCACTTTTATTCCCGGATCAATAATCACAATGGTCTTAAATCCTTTTTGAAGCATGTCGCCAATCATCTTCTTAGGGTTGGGAAAGTATTTTTTATTCCATGTGAAACAGCGGAAGCCATCCATATAATCAATGTCGAGATGGATGGCATCGCATGGAATTTTCTTTTCCCTGAAGGTTTTGGCAAGCTCACGAACTTTCGATTCGGGATAATAACTCCAGCGGGATTGATGGAAGCCAAGTGCCCATTTTGGGGGCATCGGGTGTGACCCGGTTAACTGAGAATATCTTTTCACTACATCCATCATGTGAGGTCCATGGATGTAGTAGTACTGCAACTCACCTCCGTCGCTCCAGAAGCTTACAGTGTCAATTTCCTGATGAGCAAAATCGAAGAATGACCGAAAGGTGTTATCGAAAAATATCCCGTAACTGATATTGTGATGAATTCCGATATAGAATGGAATATTTTTATAAAGCGGATCTGATTCGAATTCATATGAATATGCATCAGTACCCCACATCTGCAATCGCTTGCCAAGTAAATCAAGATGCATGGGCTTATCACCCAGCCCAAAGAAATGCTCATCCTCCTGCAGCTTTTTTGACCCGTAAACGTAATAGCCACCATAAAGAATATTTTCTTCCCAATGCATTGCCTGCAGGTCTTCATTGATCAACCTGTTATCAAAATCGACAAAGGAAACCTTGAAATTCGATTTTTCAATGCGGCATTCAACGATATTGGTTGCAATGGAATAATAATTTTCAGTTTCACTTGTTTCAATCCGGGTAAGATGCAGTTGCTTATCATCAATAGCATAACTGAATTCTTCAAGAAATTCACCCTGCGGCGCCAGGCGAACGCGTATGATCTCATCGCTTACAACCTTTATCTCTACATGGGAGATTCCATCAGAAAATAAGTAGCGGTTTCCGCGCGGAAGCATCTGCTTTACTTCCTTAAGATACTGCTTGGTGATTACAGGTACGTTGGTAGCCGGTATCAGGGAGAAAGATATTTCACCGGTATCCTCATAATTCTGATTTAATATATCCTCTGCTTCAGGAAGCAGCTTTTCGTTTTCCAATTGTTCTTTATTTGTATATGGGTTCAAGATTAACAGATTTTTAAAAGTTAATCAAGAATGTACGAATTAAGTTTTCCTCATCAAGCCAGGGGAAGAAGTTTAATCCGTGATGGAAAGCAGAAGTTGAATAAATTCTTCGAAATGATTTTGAAATTTCAAAGTCTCTGATACTCAAACTGGGGATATCCTTTATCACCGGTGGAATTATAGAAATCAATAAAATGCAGTTTCCAATATACGCCCTCAGCATCGCGAATCACATAGTTGATGTATGGCTTCATCAGGTATGCCTGTGAGGTAAAATCAAACCATTTCCAGTTATAGCCTATCACATCTCTGCGCGTGGAATAGGTAAGACTGAGGGCTTTTGGATAAGCGATTTCAGAAAAACTTAATGAAGAATCAACTGCTACGCCAAGATCAGGATTGATGAGTACTCCGGTAACTATATAGGGAAGCGGAGGGAAAACGGTATTAATCAACGTTCTGTAGCGGGTAAATAATATTGACCAGGTTGCGGCATACGGCTCAATGTCCAGCAATTCACCATAATTATCGAAAGTAAAATAGATATATGCATTTCCGGATTTCTTGGCCAGATGTACAATTGAAAAGTTACTGCCGTCCAGTTTTGAATACTGCACCTCATATTCCACCGGGTTTACACTTTGAAAAACAATTTTCCTAAACCGATCTTCAGCAGATTGTGCCGGACCGCGATCGAGGATGTAAATCATACGATCTATACGCCAGTCGCCAACAGCAGTTTCGTTAATGTCCCAGTCCGGATCATCAATTTCCCATTCAGCTCCTGCAGTATCAGTAATGGCCTCAAAATCCTGGGTATTAGTATTGGCGATCATGGCCTCATTACCGCCATTCATCCAGATATGATATCCTTCGGTTGTTGATTCCAAACAAAGATCCCATGCTGCATGCTCATTACCAGTCGTATCTTCAGTAGTCAGATCAAAGTATACTGCACGGTGATAATCTTCCCCCATTCCCACCTGGAATAATCTAGCATCACCCGGGGTAGGCAGCTGCACCGGACTATCTTCTTTAAAGCAGGAAGATAATGTGATCATTACAACCCACATCCTAATCAACTTTACATGCGGTATAATATAGTTATTCATTTTTCTTTTTCCCGGTATCAGTAAAAATAAAATCAAAAAAGTCCAAACCCACTTTTTTCGATTGTTGTTTATAAAATCACTCTTTAAATAATTTTAATTGTAATGAAGCAAATGCAAATCTTCCTATAGCGTAAGGTACTGAATTACCATCTTCATTATGAAATGATGTACCGGAAGCAGTGGTCTCCAGATTCGTGATATCAAATATATTTTTTACTCCTGCGCTTAAAGCAATATGCTTTTTACAAAAGCTTTTTGATACTGTTGCATCAAGTATGCTGTAGGAATCAAGCATAGTCTGGTAAATATTTCCCTGATTATCCACACTGAAGCCCGGGGTATCGCCGGTATTTTTAAAAAAGAGTCCTGCCTCCGCATTCCACTTGGAATTGATCCAGATTACGCTACCCTGAAATTCAGGGGTAAGAGAAAATTTGTCAATAGTAAACGAGTCCGAAAACGGATTGTAAAGTCCAAGCAAGGAGAAACCTGTTGCCAGAAAAATATTTTTCATTTTGAACTGAGCCGAAAAAGTGGCGCCCCGCGTTTTATATTGTTCAACATTGATGTAGGTATAATATTGAGTGATAGGATTGACGAGGGCCAGCGTAATAATATTACTGATGTTATTGTAGTAAAGAGAAATTTCTGCTTTTAGATCATAGGATGCTGCTTTATGTTTTGCAGTGAGTGTTATGTTGAAGTTGTCTGAAGTTTCGGCTTTCAAGGAATCATTTCCATGGATGTTATGGTTAACATCTAAAAACTCAAGATCCAGCTCCTTCAAGGAGGGCGAGCGAAACCCTTTCGCATAAGCAGTACGCAGCGTAAACCGGTCACTAAAATCGATCTTCGTATTCACAGAGGGTGTGAATGGTGCACCATACCTGGTATTATAAGCAACCCGCAATCCCGGGCGAACGTAAAATTTTTTAATAACCTGATATTCTAAACTGCCGAAAGCTGCATAATCATTCAGGTGCTGAATTCCCTGAGTGAGATTGTTACTGTTGCCTGCCTGCAGATTTAAATCATAACCGCCCTGGAAATTTATTTTTCTTGAAGGAAGAACACTGCTATAAGTTCCACGCAATGTCCATTCATCAAAAACACTGGTATCCTGGCTTCCCTCCCCTGATGATAATTCCTGATCAAGTGTTTCGAGGTCTTTCCGAAAAGTGTTTTTTATCCTATGATAATTATTATATCCATTGGTAAGCTGCAGCTTTGCATTATTTTTTAATCGCCACTCAATAAAAAGCGCCTGATTCATTCGGCGTGTGTAATAATAATCATCAAATGCATAAGCCTGATAGGGAGTAAGCACCGGTTGCCCCTTATTCTGAATCTCTTCATTGAAGTATTCAGTTTTAGCTCCAATGCTTATTAACTTCCCGGAAAAGTTGTAATTAAACGCACCAAAATATTGCCGCTTTGGTTTCCATTGCAGATAGCGTGAAGTATCAACTGTTGAGAAGCCATCAAAGAAATACCTGCCTCCTGATAGTGAAAAGGAGTGTTTTGATTTCTTCCAGAATAATATACCGTCACCATTGTAAGTTCCCTCAGTTCCATAATACAAATGCAAATCGGCTTCAGCCGGAAAGCTGCTTGATTTTTTTGTAACAATGTTTATCAACCCGCCAAGAGCATCGGTGCCATAGCTAACTGACATAGGTCCTTCAATAACTTCTATCCGCTCCACATTGTTCATATTAATCTGGCTCAGATCAATAGTGCCATTCTCCCTCCCGATCACAGGAATACCATCAACCAGAATCTTTACATTTTGCCCGGCTATACCGTCTATCTGAGCGCTGCTGCCCAAAAGATTATCCTGGGATAGCCGGACAGCAATCTGATTTCGCAATACATCAGAAAGATTCTGCGCCGCCATCAACTGAATGGTTTTGGCATCAACCACTTTTACATTGTAAAGGGATTTATCGCTTGTATTGATATCATATTGCCCTGTAACAACAACCTCCTGCAAAATCATTTCTTCTCTTTCAAGATGAAAAGTGTAGGATTTGCCTGCATCAACAGTATCTGAAAAATCATTATAGCCAAAGCAATGTATGATCAGTAAGGATGCAGCAGATAAATTATTTGTAACAAACCCATTCTCATCAGTAAAATATATTTCCTGATGTTTTATAGCATTGTAATCCAGGGCTTTGAAAATGAGAACAGCTCCGGGAACGGAATTACTGTCACTATTCAGGATTGTGAAAGAAGGTGCTTGTGAAAAACCCGGAAACCACCAGAAGCAGAGGAGAACAGCAAAACTTCGTTTGTAAAATTGCTTCATAGCCATCCATCATTCATTTCCCCCACCAAAAAAACTAATCCGATCACTGCTTTATTACCATTAACTTCAATGCAACTTGCTGATCGCCGGTGCTCAACATTAAATTATAAACTCCAGGAGAAACCTCTGGTAAATCAAGCGATTCAACATTCAGTCCGGACCTGACTTTGTATGTGTATTGCAATAATTCTCTTCCTGTTAAATCGAACATGCGGACATTCAGAACCGAGTTTGCTAAAGCATCGCATACAATATTTACCTGATCGGTTGAGGGATTCGGATAAAGCACTGCCTGTGTCAGATTGCCTTTCAGCTCATCAATGCCGGTCAATAATTTTTCCGTTTCAAAATAAGTTTTGCCCGTGGTACTGTTGAAATCAGTAAAATGCAAGCTGAAGATGCTGTTGTCCTTTGCTTTGACAAAATAAATAAGTGAATCCACAATTACATAGGGTCCATAGGGTTGAATAAATACCTTCCAGTCATATCCAATCTCAGTGAGATTAGCTGAAAGACCGGCTGAATAATCAGCATAAGAAACCGTACTCAAATCCACTGAATCAGCCTGTGCAACCGTTACTCCGGTATTGCTGAACACTCCCGTAACAGGATACATACCAGCATATGGTATGTAAGTAAAATAACGCGTGAAAAGAATATCCCAGTCACTTGATGCTGGTTCAAGATCAATCGTTGCTGGAGTGGCAAGATTTAAATAAACAAAATTCTTAGAGCTGTAAGATGCTGCCGGGATAGTCACATCAACATCTCCACCTCCCAGGGTAGTGTTTGCATAGCGGAGAATGTAATCCCCACCGGCCGTTTTCTTCCTGATCCAGAGCTTGTAGACATCGGTACCTTTTACAAGTACAAATAATGAATCACCATAAACTTCGTGAGTATTAAAATCATAAATGCCCCATCCGAAATCAAAGTAATTTGAGGGATCTGCTCCCATGTTAAAAGCACCTTTATCCCATGTTGAATCACTGTTGTAAAGCTGCTGCCAGCCTGCATAGCCGCTCACATCAAGGGATGCATAGTCAGTTGAATCGGCATTGGGCGCTTTGAATACTAGTATGCTATTCTCATCGCTTATGATAGAGGCATTCATCAGGGTTGTTTGAAATCCGATATCCCAGCCCCCTGTACCATTAAATGGTACTGCTGTTTTGGCTTGCGTTCCTAACTGATAAAATACTTCATTCAGGTAACCTTCACCCATGTCAATGGAGTCAGCTACAGCCTGAGCATTCACAGAAAAGGAAGAAAAGCAAATTAATATTGGAAGTAAAATCTTTTTCATGCCGTTTGTAATTTTTGGAGCGGCAAAGGTAACGGGGCAAAACCTTTAGCTAATAAAGTTCAGCAGGTTTGAAAATTCTTTGACAGTAATGTGACAGATTTCGCAATATCAACCACGGCAATAACAATCCTGATTACTCTTTTACTACAGCTCCGCTGCTATAAAGCTGTTTACGGTATTTCAATGATGGGGAAGAAATAAAGTTTCCCAAGCCAAGGCGATTCCATTTTTCATCAATGGCTGAAATGGTTTGCTCATCAGAACAGATGATGTTAGGCCATTCACGGTCAAAGTTGTCATATTCTCTGGTTTTTCTGGTTCCATCAAATCCGATATGAGATATTTTGGAATCATTTTCTGCAAAAGCGATCAATGCATCTCTCCGGGGATCAATATTGTTGGACCATCTCCATACAACATCCTTTATATCATTTGCATCTACGGTATGCTCCACGTAAAGAATGATTTTAACACTCATCAAACGGGTATCCCTGAATAGCTTTTCATTTATTTCACGAATGTGATTATGACGGTTTTTTTCTATTGAAATGAATACGATCGAAATTCCTTTTTCCAGCAGGGAGGTATTAACCCCTTTTATCTCCGGAAACATTATACTAAGTTCTTCATGCAACCCGGCATAAAGTGGAAAATCTGAATCAGGATGATTGCCATCTGATGTCCGATCTTCATTTTCACCCTTCCTGCTCCTTATTTCTTCCTCCAGTTTTTTAGTTGCATCCACGCACATCTTTCCCCCGAAGGCCAACTTGCTGCATGAATGATCAAGCACATCCATGGGCCCTTGTGAAAAGAAAAAATCCTGCTGCGGATCCACATTTTCGGAAATCACTTTTGCAACTGCCTCGTAATTGTGAATGTCAACTTCTTCATCTACCACAACAAGTATTTTATTGAACATCATTTGCCCAGCGCCCCACATTGCGCTTGTAACTTTTTGCGCCTGACCCGGGTATTCTTTTTTAATTTTTACAATTGTGAGGTTGTGAAATACTCCTTCAATGGGAAGCTCCATGTCAACGATTTCCGGCACAAGGGTCATCTTGATGGGAGCCAGGAAAATTCTTTCGGTGGCTTTTCCGAGCCAGGCGTCTTCTTGTGGTGGAATTCCAACTATCGTAGAAGGATAAATTGCATTACGCTTATGGGTAATGCAGGTGATATGAAATTTCGGATAATAATCTGCGAGTGAATAATATCCAGTGTGATCACCAAATGGGCCTTCGAGAATGTATTCCTCATCCGGATCAACATACCCCTCGATAACAATATCTGCATCAGCAGGCACCTCCATTTCATTCGTGATACATCTTACCAGTTCAACCTTTTTCTTTCGAAGAAAACCTGCGAGCATGTATTCATCCACATTTTCGGGAAGGGGCGCAGTTGCCGCATATGTGTACGCCGGATCACCGCCGAGAACTACTGAAACAGGCATTCTTTTTTTCAGCTTTTTATATTCTGAAAAATGCTTCGCTGAAACCTTATGCTTGTGCCAGTGCATGCCTGTTAGATCCGGTGCAAATACCTGCATGCGGTACAAGCCTACATTTCTTATTCCGGTATTCGGATCCTTTGTATTGATGACAGGTAGGGTGAGAAATGGACCTCCATCCTCCGGCCAGCAAGTCATCACGGGGAACTTTGTGAGATCCGGCTTATTCATAATTATTTCCTGACACTCCCCTATTCCCGATATTACTTTGGGCATGTATGACGAGAGCTGGTTTAGCCTGGGCAGCATCATCAGCTTTTCGAGAATGTTGTCCTTAGGTTTAATCAGTGATTTAAATAAACTCTCAATTTCCTTTGAAACATCATCGAGATCATTTACTCCGAGTGCGAGGCAAATTCGTTTTCGGGAACCGAAGGCATTTATCAGAAGAGGAAATGAAGTTCCATTATTTTCAATCAATAATGCAGGGCCATTGTTTTTAGATATCCTGTCAACTATTTCGGTTATTTCCAGATGGGGATCAACAAATTCTTTGATACGGATCAACTCTCCTTGCTTCTCCAGTACATCTGCAAACTGCTGAAGTGATTTATATGCCATCCGGCAAAAGTAGGTTGCAGCTTATCTTCCACACGTATTTACGGTTGACCATGAAATCTAAAAATTGAAAAAGACAAGTTATGAGATTTAAAAAGCAATGGAAAAAAGCTATCGTGATTTCCTGTGAGCAAATAAAAAAACTCCGTCACAAAGGGAAATTGTGACGGAGTTTTAAACTTGAACTCTTTAAAACTTAATTCCCACTGTGGCTAAAATATTATTCGTGATTTTATTGATCTCCACACCCTCCACTACTTCTGATGTTAAGGTATAAGGCTGATAGAATTCATTTGAATTGGTATGGACCAATCCGACATCGAAGAATGCCTTAGCCCCTCTTACACCTACTCCGGCACTGAATGACTTGCGGCTGAAATCATTATTATTATTTGCCTGACCGGTTTCAAACGGTGATCCATAATATGCAACACCGCCCCGAATCCGAAAGATCTCATAGGCGAATTCCGCTCCCACCCTTACATTCGAAGCGACGGCATATTTATTATCAATGGTTTGGTTCAGCGAACTTTCAATGGCTTTTTCATCAGGTGAAACAGTGCGCTTAAACTGATAATTCATGTTACTATAATCTACCACTTCATAATCCAGTGAAATGAAGCCATACTTCCTATAATAAGCCGCTATACTTCCTACTGCCCTCCATGGTGTAATCATATCATAATTGAAAGTTCCCTGGGGAGATGACCAGTCACGCTGTCCTACTGAATTAAGATCAGAGCTTACCGTAGCACTGTAGGAATCATGCATCCAGTAATAGGTAGGCGTATGAACGGCAGCACCTGCACGTATAAACTCATTGAAAATATAGGTAGCTCCAAATTTTGCATTGAAGCCATTGCCGCTTGTGCTTAATGCATTGTAGTTTGTGAAATTATTAAAGTCACTGTGAGCGTTGTTATCATCGGATTCCGTAAAGCTCAGAACAGAACTGTAACGGATTGAAGGCATGCCAAGTGACATTCCAATGAGCAGCTTGTCATTATAATTTGATCCTATCGAAAAAAGGTATTCTGAAGTGGAACCCTGCTGACTAAGGTATCCGGATTGCTGAATGTTGCCGCCTGCAATTGCACTCGAGTAAAAATTTGAATCTGTGACATCAGGATTTATCAGATAGGTCTGATAAAATAATCCGGCACCAAACGGGTATGCTGAAGTAATTTCAAATGGAGAAGTACCATCATTTTGATTGGCTTGCTCTGCATAATACTCCGTAAGTGAATTGGAATTGTTATAACCGCTGAAATATGTTTCGCTGTTGTAATCATTCAGTCTGTTAATTCCAAAAGCAAAATTGACACGCTTCCATTTGTTATCAGGGTTTTTACGGGTAAGGTCAGAAGACAATACAATACCGCCGCTTGCAATGTTAAAGGGATAAGCCTGACCCGATGAAACGTTTCCAAGATAATTCGATTCCACACGGACACCTGTAACTGCGGGTGTTAGGCTGAATTCCGAATTTCTGTAAAGCCCGATGCCGGCGGGGTTTACACTCAGTGAGCCAAAATCACCTCCCAGGGCACCGAAGGCACCACTTAATCCCATGAACCGGGCGGTACCTCCGAAAGTAATTTGTGAGTATCGAAGCAAATCCTCATCTGATTGACTATAAGTAAATAAGGGAACCAATAACAGCACACCAAGTGCTTTCATGAGTGTTTTCATGTTTAAAAATTTATAGTTAAAGTAAAAGTTAGCGCGGGTTTCTGCCTCCGCCATTGCCGCGGCTATTCTGGCGGCTGCCAGATTCATAATTACTGCGGGAACCCGATTCAGATCTTTGTACTGCCGGTTGTTGTTTCATCTTTTCATTGAAAGAAGATTCTTCTTTCTGGTACAGGGGCGATGTCCTTTTTACTGATATATCCCTGG
>JBDSEA010000246.1:0-18897 GCA_039920305.1 Chitinophagales bacterium | reverse complement strand
GCGGCGAGCGCTTTATTACCATTGGTAATTTTAATGACGATGCGCATACACTCATTGATACCTTAATTTACCATGAGTTAGGCTGGTACTGGACTTATTATTACATTGATGATGTGTCGCTTCAGAGAGCAAATCCTGCTCAGGATGATGCTTCAGGGCATTTAACTCCGGCTGCCATCAGTGCTCCCCTGCCTCTTATTATTCCTACACTCCTTTCAGCGGCTGCACCATCCTGGGAAATCGGGAACCTCAGGCAGCAAACAGAAGTGACCGTGTACAATGTGATTGGTCAGGTAATGTACCAATCAGCAAACTATCAGAATAATCTCGCTGCAGGTGCATTGGCTGCAGGCATATATTGCTATGTAATAAAGGAGCCGGGGGGGAATGTTATTAAGGGAAAGATGGTGGTGGTGAGATAGCGGCAATAAAGTGGCTTTTTAATTTTTTTCTGTAATTCATTAAAATGGAACAAATGAAAAAATCTGTCAAATCAGTTCAAATACTTCTCCCTGATTACCTCAAGGTGGTGCAGCTCATGACCCAAAGTAACATACAGCAGCGCCCGGACTGACATTTTATTATCGCTTGCTGTTCCTGACCGGAAAAGCATTTCCTCATCTAAATTTTTATACAGTGCAATGGTGGCATTACGAACTGCTTCATACTCTTCAAGGATTGACTTGATCTTTCGCCCGGTAGCCATGCTTGCCGGTGCATATGCTTTTTCATCAAATCCCGGGAGCGGTGACTTATCGTTCCTGGCAAACCTCAAAGCACGGTAGGTAAATATTCTTTCACCGTCTATCAGGTGCTGAAGTATTTCTTTAATTGTCCATTTATCTTCTGTGTAGCGGTATTTCAACTGTTTCTTACCGAGCTTTGAAATGAATTTGATCAGTTTCTTTTTACCCTCTTCAAGTGCTTCTAAAGGATCATCAGTCTTAACTTTTGAAATATATTTTTCATAGTAAGGTGCATATTCATCAGGATTGGGCATGGTGATTTTCACTTGAAAAATTTTAATGTTCAAAAAAACAGCAAAGACTTGTCTTATAAAAAAATTACGAATGGTGCGCCGAATTATTGTTTTACTACGTAATTGCTTATCCATTGAGATTTTTGCTTCCAGCTGATCTTGTATATACCAGGGGGAAACGAACTTAAATCCACAGCACCCTGAGTTTCATGCAGTGATTTTAAAATTTGTCCATGAATAGTACTTATGGTAAGATCACCTGAACAGAAAGGCTCAGAAGGTGGAAGAAATAGTAGGCCGCCGGTGGGGTTAGGAAAAACGGAAAACCTTTCTATTAAACCTGAGTCTATATCCATTTCTATAGTTCTGAAATATGTTTTTAAACCATCAATATCGGTCTGACACAACCGGTAAAAATTTTTTCCGTAGAAAGGCTTGTAATCATATACATTGTAATTCAGCAATTGAGTTGAAATTCCTGCACCCTTCTCAGTTAATATTGAATCAAAGAATTCACCATCTGCACTGCGTTCAATTGTGAAATAAGCATTATTCCATTCTGATGCAGTGTTCCAGCTTAATTGCACATCATTATTTATTGCCTTACCAGTAAAGCTAAGAAGTTGTACCGGCAGAATGATTGTGATCTCGAAGTTGTCAACTTCAGTCCATCTCATAGTGGTTGCGCAAACGCTGATATAAAGCCCGTTATTAGGTGCAATAAAGGTAAATGTGCGTTGTTTCCACTGCCCATACGATGGAGTAGGCCCCGTGTAAACAATAATGCCTGTGGCATTGTTCGTAGCGGAAACACCAATCTGAACCGGTGTCGGTTGATATGTCATAGAATTATCTCCGTGATCCCAGAAAGACATGGTATATGACAAACCCGCTACGAGCGGTGCTGAAAGCTTCATTGTGAAGCCATCCGGTGTGCTTCCGGTGGTATTGGCAACAGCGACATAATATGTTCCGCTTTGAGCGCCGGGGCAATACGGAAGGCAGCTGGACATGATGTCAATTTCATTGCCTGTGCCATAAGCAAAACAATCAGACATCTTACTGTCAAACGTGGTATTTGAAAGGTTATAATCACACGCTGAGCCTGTTGTTGTTTCAAAGCTGCCATTAAGAAATATTTGTGCATGACAGAAACAATAAAAAAACAGTAACACAACGGTTATAGTAAACTGCAGAGAGTGAATTGCTTTAAGTCGCATATTTAATTCAAACCTACATAATTTACTCGGTATTCATTATGATACTGCTTGTTTAAATGATTGTGAGGATTCATTTATTTTTGGCCCTGAAATGAACGGAAGTATAGATGAGTAAAGTTTTTTTATATCCTGCATATACAACTCACTGCATCTATGAATTTCTAAGTTCAATCACTGTTATCTCAGGAGCAATCCCCACCCTGCCGTTGTAGCCAAGAAAACCAACTCCGCGGTTCACATAAAGAAACTGCTTTGCATTTTTATATAATCCCGCCCATTGAGGATACATGTATTGCGATGGGCTCCAACGCAACCCGGGAATCTCGAAGCCAAACTGAAATCCATGGGTATGTCCGCTGAATGTGGCATCAATATCGGGGAAATCCCTGGTCACTTCACCCTTCCAGTGAGATGGATCATGCGAAAGCAGCAGCTTCACCCTTGCATGCTCAGCTCCTGCAAACGCTTTTTTCAGATCACCGTACCGGGGAAAATGACCTACATTACTCCAGTTGTCCACGCCGATAATTGCCAGTTGGTTCCCCTCTGTGCCGAGGAGAAAATTTGTATTTCGCATTAACTTCCATCCAAGGCTTTTATGAATGTTCTCAAGCTTCACCAGGTTTTCTTCCTTTGCTTCTTTAGAATCCCACGTATAATAATCTCCATAATCATGATTGCCGAAAATAGAAACTACACCATTCTTTGACTTCATTTTATTTAGAACCTCCATATATTCCAATGCCTCATCGCTGATATTATTCACCAGGTCGCCTGTAAAAAAAATGATGTCGGCATTTTGTGCATTTACAATTTCAACAATTTTTTCTACGGGATGCTTGCTGGTAAAGCTGCCTGAATGAATATCACTCACCTGCACAATCCTCAGCCCGTTAAATTCATCAGGAAGGTTAGGAAGAAGAAGATTCACATTCCTGACCTCATAATCATATGCGGTACGAATCATTCCATAGATAAACTGAAAGAATATGAAGCCGGAAACAAGGAGTCCGGCCTGTGACAGGAATTCAGACCGTGAAATGGTTTTTCGGGTCGGATCCATGGAAGTTTTTGTGAATAACGATGTGGACCATTTAACAAGTCTTATTACATCATCAATGAACAGAAAAACAATGATCAGGATTTTAGGGATGTAAAAAATAAACAGCGCACCGATGAGGTTAACCCGGATGATCTTTGGCAAAGCATAAAAATCAAAAAACACTACATACCATAAAAAACTGAGTGTGATCAGGGAGATAAGCCAGTATACAGCAGCTACAAAGCGCTTCCAGTGGATGCCGGAGTTGTGCATTACAGTTCTCACTGCCTGAAAAGCATAAAGATCAATCGCTAACAGAATGAGCGTTACAATAAGAATGTTAATGATCCTGGACATATTTCAAATTACGAAAGCGCGTCAAATGTCTTTTATTATTGATGAATGATTTTATCCGCAGACGAATGGTTGTGTATTTTATTTTGACTTTTACTGTATGAATAGATCAGAATTTATTTCTTCCCGGATCACCCTTCTTTTATTGTTGCTCATTTTTCATTGTGCATCAGCGGCTCAAAGCCTTCCCGTTAAATTCACGCATGATGACACCTTAAGGGGTGCACTCACTCCCGCCCGCACCTGCTATGATGTTACGTTTTACGATCTTGCTGTTCAGGTAGATGTCAGGAAAAAGTTTATCAGTGGAACGTGTATCATGCGCTACCGGGTAATGAATGACTTTGACTCGCTTCAGATTGATCTGTTTTCAAACATGAAAATTGATAAGATCCTTTTCAATAGCTCTGAATTAAAATACAGGCGGGATCTGCATTCCGTTATTGTAAGGTTTCCGCAAACGCAGGTAAAAGATTTTACAGGAGAAATTGCGATCTCCTATTCAGGTGTTCCTGCTACTGCAAAAAAACCTCCCTGGGATGGCGGCTTTGTGTGGAAGAAGGATATTAAGGGACGTGACTGGATCGGCGTAGCGTGCGAGGGTATAGGCGCCTCTGTCTGGTGGCCCTGCAAGGATCAGCTTGCCGATGAGCCCGACAGTGTGAGCCTTCATTTTACCGTTCCCAAGGGTAACATGTGCATTGCGAACGGACAACTGCGGGATACAATCAGCAATAGTAATGGGACAACCACGTGGAACTGGTTTGTCAGCTATCCGATCAACATTTACAATGTTACGCTCAACATAGGACACTATACTCACTTTGCTGATGAGTATCTCTCCGGAGGCAAATTGTCACTTGACTACTACGTACTTGATTACAATCTCCCACAGGCAAAACTGCATTTTCAGCAGGTGAAAAGCATGATGGCCTGCTTCGGGAAATATTTTGGTCCGTATCCGTTTCCGCGTGACGGATATAAGCTTGTTGAAACACCTTACTGGGGTATGGAGCATCAGGGTGCAATTGCATACGGGAATGATTACATCAATAATAAGGAAGGATTTGACTTTATCATCATCCACGAGAGCGCACATGAATGGTGGGGTAACAGTGTTTCCGCAAGTGACTATGCCGATCTCTGGATACATGAGTCGTTTGCAACCTATGCTGAGGTGCTTTTTCTTGAGTGCACTAATACTTACGACGATGCAATTAAATACCTTAAGAGATTACGATGGGAAATCCATGATTCATTTCCCATTGCCGGTATCCGCGGAGTGAATTATGATGGAAGCAAAATTGATAATGACATGTATAGTAAGGGCGCGTGGATGATTCAGACTTTCCGAAGTGTACTGAATGATGACACACTTTTCTTTAAGATAATTCGTGGATTGCAAGCTGAGTTTGCTCTAAAAACAGTTTCTTCCGATGACATCATTGCCTTTATCAACCGTACATCCAATAAAGATTTCAGCGCATTCTTTCAGCAATATTTATTTCATTCCCGTCCACCTCTATTAGAGTATAAATTAAAGCAAAAAGGGAAGGATACAGAACTGACCTGCCGGTGGCTGGCAGATGTTCCTTCATTCATGATGCAGGTAGAAGTCACTGATTATTACAGCTACCAATTCGGAGAGGCTACCCGGAAATTTATGCGGATCAATGCTGGTTCTGACTGGCAGAAGATTTCAATTCCCAATTTTGACTCGGGAGATTTTGATGTAAATTCTGATAGGTTTTATGTGAAGAAGAAGTTAGTGAAATGAACCGGTGATTTAAATTCATTGATCCTTTTTTTAAAGCACATTCAAATTGTTTAACGGCTTGAAATGGTTTGAAATCGCTTTGGACTTATTTAGGTTTAAATTTTTGCCCATTCATAGTTCTCCGGTTCTTTCCGTTAAATCTCAAACCATCACACCTTGAATGCAGGATCCCTTTAAACTTTTCAATTCATCCAGTAAACAATCACGCTCCAGCGTCCAATTTGAAATGTTCTCGATGAATCGGAAAGGAGCTCCGGCTTCATGCCTTGTGATGAATATGCCTTGTTCGATTCTGCCTCATCCGGCTCACTTAGTATTGCCTGGGGATGAAGGATCTGTACGATATTCTTATCATTCATAAAATCTTTCCATACAGGGATACAGCGGGCTTTGGAATTCCAGGTTACTGCAGGCGCCCAGGGACCCATGACAGGCTGTTCAGGATTTTTTAGGGCGGATGAAAAGTAATCGTTGATCGCTTCGATGCTAAAGGTTCTTCTCTCGAGAAGCAGGGTAAAATGAATGGTATTGGCAATGAAAAAAAAAGCCGTTAAGGATAGTCCTGCAACGAAGAAATAGCTTGCCAGCACTTTTCCCGGCTCCTTATATGAAATTAGCTTGAGCAACACGGTGCTGCACATTAACCCGGCAGCGAAATAATAACTTACCAGATAGCGTGATGGCAAATAAATCATGGAGAGTTTGTGCAATTCCATTAATACCCAGATGCTGCTTAGGGCAAACATCACTTTAAAAACTTTGTCGCTACTGGATTTATACAGGAGTATACCGGAAATTAAACAAGCAAGCACTCCTGTATTGAACCACCAGGCCTGATCGCCAAAGAGCACGTAAACAATATTAAAACCAATGGTTTTCGGAATGGCTGAGAGTGAAGAGAACTTTCCTGCTGTCTGATCATTCATCATAAAATCAAAGGTGCTGCGGAAGGGCAGATACCATGCAAGAAAATAAGTAATAGCAAATAACAACAAGAATCCCGCACTCTTTAAAAGCAGCCTGATCACCGGTGCTTTTAATAATGGCTCGCTGCTTTTATTTTCAAGGATAAGCAGGGAAAAGGGGAGCAGGAGAATAATATAAGCGAATTGAATTTTGAAGTAATATGCAAGGCTCAGAAAAAGAGCGGACAGCAATATGTCTGAAACGGTTTTTTTGCCAAGCTGTGTGTGAAAACCTGTGAATCTTCGAAACAAAAAATAAATGCCAGTGAGAATGCAACAGACCGCCAGCATTTCACTGAGTGAAAAATGACTATACTGAAAAACATAAAACTGCGTGAGGGTGGTGATGAAGAGCAGCAGAATCAACCGGGCAAAATATGGATGACCTGCAAGACACACCAGTACTGTAATGAGAAAAGAAAGGACTGTCAGTCTTGCAACGATCAGATATGTTCCGAAAAATTTCAGCGGAAAAAACAAGAGGAGATTGAACAGCGGCGACTTGATCATGTTATCGCACTCATTCAAATTAAGGTAGCCGTGATTGATGAAGTTCCGGACCTGGCTTGTGTTCAGTCCTTCATCAGTAAATGCATCTCTTCCTGTTGAAAGAAAATAGTCAGGATCGGCGTGAAGAAAGGGGAGATGAAGTAAAACGAGCAGCGGTATGAGTAACAGAGAAAGAATACGGCTCTTGTTTCCCATGGTTTTCAGATCGAAATCTTTTTAAGCGCATCAATTACCTGTTCCAACATTATATCATCCACATCAAGGTGGGTTAACATTCGAATTTGATTTTTACCTATAGCGATGCAAAGAATATTCTGCGCCTTCAACTGAGCTGCAAATTTTTCCGCCGAAAACTCTTTTCTTAATTTAAAGATGATGATGTTTGTTTCTACGGGCATCATGGACTCCACACAATCGGATTGGGCCAGTATTTCACCTATTGTTTTAGCCCTTCTATGGTCTTCCTTCAACCGCTCAATGTGGTTGTCGAGCGCATAAATTCCGGCTGCTGCAAGTAATCCTGACTGCCTCATTCCGCCACCGAATATTTTACGGAATTTTCTTGCCCGCCTGATGAATTCCTTATTTGAAACAAGAAGGGAGCCTACAGGACAACCCAGCCCCTTAGAAAGGCAAAAGGAAACTGAATCAAACAGCTTCCCGGCATTTACGGGCGCTTCATTCAGCTCCGCAAGGGCATTAAAAATTCTCGCACCATCGAGATGAATCTTCAATCCGCAATCATGAGCAGTGCTGCTCAATGAAGTCATTTCACCGATTGAGTAATAGCTTCCACCTCCGCGGTTAGCCGTATTTTCAATGCTAACCAGTACTGTTTTTGCATGATGATCATTTTCAGGATTGACGTTATCAAGAATATCATTTGGGTTGATTCTTCCACGGTTCCCTGAGATCAATCTTACCGAACAGCCGGAATGGAAGGCAATGCCGCCGGCTTCGTAGAAATATACATGATTTGTTTTTTCAACGATCACCTCCTCGCCGGGCTGTGTATGTGTTTTTACTGCAATCTGATTGGTCATTGTACCGGATGGGCAGTATAATGCGGCTTCCATTCCAAATAATGACGCGGCTTTTGCTTCCAGTTCATTTACTGTGGGATCGTCGCCAAAAACATCATCGCCAACTTTGGCAGTCATCATTGCCTCCAGCATCGGTTTTGTTGGGCGGGTAACTGTATCACTTCTAAGATCAATCATATTTGGATGGGAAAGAATTGTAAATGTTAAATGCATGCCCCCCTGTATTTTCAGGCGGGGTTAATGAAAAAGAACAGAAATGGAAATACATTTCGCTTAAGGCAAGGTTAAAATAAAAATTTCCTAATAATTCAAATTACATTGTTTCAGATGAATACACTTTACATAACTGATTCGTCAACATTGATTTCAAGACTAACACTTAAGGTTTAACATATCAAAAGTGCGGCTGCATGAGTTGCTCAATGAAATGCAAACCTAAACGGGGCTGAAGCGCCAGGGTGAAAAGAACCCCGAATACAGCCCCGTAAAAGTGTGCATCATGATTGATGTTATCGTCGCTCTTACGCGACATGTATGCAGAGTAAATCAGGTACAACACACCCATCACTATACCGGGCATGGGAATAAAGAAAAGCATCACCTGCGACCATGGGTTGAAAAAGATTGAAGCAAACAGAACCGATGAAACGGCACCGGAGGCTCCGAGGCTCGCATACGACGGATTATTGCGGTGCTTGAAGTAAGTAGGAAGATCTGATACAATAATGCCTCCTGTGTACATGGCGATGAAATAAGCTTCACCCAAATCTCCGAATGCTGCCTGATAATAATATTCCACCACCCGCCCGAAAGAATACAACACAAGCATGTTGATGGCAAGGTGCGGGATGTTTGCATGAATAAATCCGGAAGTAATAAAGCGATACCATTGATTATCCCGATTGATAAGATAGGGTCTGAGGATCAACCGCTGTTCAAGCTCGTTGGATTGAAATGCGCCAAAGGATACAAGTGCGGTAATAATGATGATGATGATGGTAATACTCAATGGATGGCTATTGGTTTATATCTAAGCGTGTTTACATTATGTTCACTCATTACCGGCAATCCGGCAGGTAGCTCCCTGATTTCAATGATGATATTTTTCATTTCTCAAAATGGTGAAGGCGCGGTAAAGTTGCTCAGCAAAAATCACTTTTGCTAATTGATGCGGCAGCGTCATCCTGGAAAGTGAAACCCTCATCGTATTTTTCTTCTTCAAAGATTCATGAAATCCATATGCGCCTCCGATGATAAAGCACAAATTTTTTGAAGCACTCAATTTCTTCTGCAGCCATGCAGAAAATTCTTCAGAAGAATATTCTTTGCCACCCCGGTCAAGCAATACCACTTCTTCGTTCCCTGAAATTTTTTTCTGAATGGAATTTGCTTCTTCCTGCAGCTGATCCATTTCATTTTTTAATGAGGAAGATCTTAATGGAAAATGCTCAATTGAAGTGTAATGCTTAATTCGCTTCAAATAATCTTCAAATAAAACGGCTGCACTTGATTTTGAATTCTTTGAGACCGTAATAAGCTTGATTTTCATCGGCAGTAAAAATAAACCCGGCAATGAAGAAGATTCCAAACCACCTTTACAATGGTTGCTTTCACACAAATGCAGCAAGACTGTTACCTTTGCTTAAGAAATAAATCTAATTCATGAGCATGGGGCTGGTAATTTTAATTCTGTTTGTTGGATGGGCACTCCTGTTTCTTGAAATATTTATTATTCCCGGAAGCTTTGTATTTGCGGTGATAGGAACCATGACCATGTTTGCTGGAGTGGTAATTTCTTATTCTGTGTTTGGCGCCGTGGAAGGAACCATTACCCTGTTAATTACTGCCCTGTTTTCTTTTCTCTCAATCGTTTTTGGCTTCAGAAGCGGGATAATGAATGGGTTAATGCTGCACAATCAAAGCAAAGGAAAAATGAATGAGATTGATGAAAAGAAAATAAAGCCCGGTGATGAAGGAATTGCACTTTCCAAAATAGCACCGATTGGAAAAGGATTATTTAACGATGTGACTTATGAAGTGCAAAGCCTTGGCGAATGGATCATTGAAGGAACGGCTATTGAAGTATTGAAAATTTCTCTTAATAAGGTCATAGTGAAAGCAAAAACCCCTCAACATGGATAACACAGTTTTCCTCGGCGTAATAGCCGTGGTGGTAATTATTGCAATTTTTCTTTTTTTATATATAGTTCCATTGAATCTTTGGATTACTGCATGGGTTGCAGGAGCTCCCATTGGCATCGGGCAACTGGTAGCTATGCGCATCAGAAAAGTACCTCCATCACTGGTTGTAAATGCCCTCATAAATTCTACCAAGGCAGGCTTAAAAGTTTCATCAAACGATATTGAAACTCACTACCTGGCAGGAGGAAATGTGAACCAGGTAATTCGCGCTATGATTTCCGCTGACAAGGCGAACATTCCGCTGGACTGGAAAATGGCAACAGCCATTAATCTCGCCGGCCGGGAAGTACTGGAAGCAGTTCAGATGACCGTTAATCCTAAAGTGATTGATACTCCGCCGGTAACTGCTGTTGCAAAAAATGGAATTCAGCTTGTTACCCGTGCACGCGTTACTATCCGCACAAACATCACCAAGCTGGTAGGTGGAGCAGGCGAGGAAACCGTGCTTGCCCGGGTAGGTGAGGGGATCGTTAGTTGTATTGGCGCTGCAGCTGATCATAAGCATGTTCTCGAAAACCCTGACTCCATATCAAAGGTGGTGCTCGCAAAAGGACTTGATGCCGGTACCGCATTTGAAATCCTTTCCATTGATATTGCAGATATTGACGTTGGTAAAAATATTGGTGCCCAATTGCAGATGGACCAGGCTAATGCTGATAAAAATATTGCTCAGGCAAGGGCGGAAGAAAGAAGGGCGATGGCCGTGGCACTTGAACAGGAAATGAAGGCACGGGGTGCTGAGATGAGAGCAAAAGTGATAGAAGCAGAGGCGCAGATTCCCATAGCCATGGCAGAGGCATTCAAAAATGGCAATCTTGGTGTGATGGATTATTATAAAATGAGAAATATTCAATCTGACACCTCGATGCGGGATTCAATTTCCGGCTCTCAGGAGAAGAAGGACTGAATATAAAATCGCAGTATCATCTAACCAGGTTTATCAACTTCTGATTGATATTTTTTCGGATACTTCCAATGACTTTACGCCGAACTGGAGTCTGGGTGGTGGGGCCACTTTCAACAATTGCATCCTTCCTGTTGAAATGGTTTCATTTTATGGTGAAAAACAGGACGAAATAAATATCCTGCGGTGGTCAACATCATCAGAAGTAAACGGACTATGATGGCAGCTTCCAATTGATCTTCCAGCATACTGCAATGGTATTTTCAGCATACGGCTGCGCATTAGTAATTATGCCTACTCTTTCACCGGAAAATTAGTGAAGCTCTAAAGATGGGTCAATGAAACAACCCATGTTATGCCCGTTCTTATACCCGCTTTAAAAAGTCATTCACGCCATCCCTTAAATCACTTGCAAATTTTTTGGCTTTTGCAACTTCATTGTGCAAACTGTCATTGACTTTTCCAGCGGTGTCTTTGAAATCACTGATAAGCTCTTCTTTATCATCGGAAGCAAGCAGATATCCGGCTGCAACTCCCACAGCAGCGCCTATTAACAGGAGGACGATTGTCTTTTTAGGTTCGTTCATATGTTGAGTAATTATTTTTTCCAAAAATACGCTTCCATGATCAATTCTATTTAACAGAAGCTAAAAATTCTAAACGGAATTCTTTTAAACTAAATATCGCCAATAACAGTAAATCAAATGTTATGACCCGGAATAATACTATCCATCATTTTCTTTACCAGCACCTTATCTACCCTCATGCCATCCATATCCATTATTTCAAAATGGTGATGATGAAACTCAAAATGGTCCCCTGTTTTAGGAATTCTCCCTAATTGATGCATCGCAAATCCGCCAAGAGTATTATAGTTTCCTTTTTCATCATCAGAAAGGTCATGCAGTCCAAGCAAGTCATTCCAGCGGCCATTCTGCATCATTCCGTCAATCAGCCATGATCCATCCGCGCGCTTGGTAACTTCATCCCGGCTTTGATTGCTTAATGGAATATCACCAAAGATTGCTTCCACAATATCATGCAGTGATATAATACCTTCCATTGAACCATATTCATTTAATACGATGCTGACGTGGCTGCCAGAGCTCCGGAAATTTTCCAGCACCTCGAGTGCCGGCATGGATTCCGGAACAAACAGTGGCTGCTTGATTACTGTACGGATATTCCATTCTTTTTCGGTGTTCAGGTGTACGAGTATGTCCTTAATGTAAACAATTCCTTCCAGGTTATCCAGTGACTGGTTGCAAACCGGAAAGCTGGTATGAATGGTATGCTGAATGGTATCCATAATTTCCTGGGATGACGCACCTATATCAATCCACGCAATATCATTGCGGTGTGTCATCAGCGAGCTAACTGTACGGTCGGCTGTTCTGAATATGCTTCGCATCATGTCTGATTCCTGTTTTTCAATAACACCGTATTGCCTTCCCTGCTCAATCAGGTGCTTCAATTCATCCTCAGTTACGGGAGGCTCATCTCGCTGGGTAAAGCGGATAAGCCGTAAAATAAATTTTGTGCTTACGCTCAGCAGCCATACAAAAGGAGCAGTCAGGTAAAACAAAAGCTGCATTAGGGGGGCAAGCAGCATCGCCACGCTTTCAGGCCGGGATATACCAATGGTTTTTGGAACCAGCTCCCCCAGCACAAGGGTTAAAAACGTGGTGAGTGTAATGGTAATTATAAAGCCAATGGCATCTGCATACTTTCCGAGCCATGCAATTCCTGAAAGCTGCTCAGATAAATGTCCGGCAACTTCTGTTCCGCCATAAGCACCTGCAATCACACTCACTAAAGTCATTGCTATTTGTACAGTAGGAAGAAAGCGATGGGGATCACTTGCTAAGCGGTATGCAACCTTCGCTCGCCAGTTTCCTTCTTTTGCCAGCCTCTGCAGCCGTATCTTCCTTGATGATATCAACGCAATTTCTGCCATTGAAAAGATGCCGTTCAGCAGGGAAAGAAGGAGGATGATCAGGTAAGGCATGGGGTAATTTCAATTAATGGTAATTGAATTCGAAGGTAGTGCAGGTCATTGCTATTTCAAACCATATTAAATACCCGCATGGGGAAAGACTATGGATTGTATTACGTTAGCTGAATCAACATCCTGCAATTTCAGAAGCTCAGAATGAAAAAGATTTGCGGTCAATGTTCATTCTGATTCCTGAGTGGAAAATATTTGAAGTAGAATTATAGGAGGGAAAATCTGAATTGGTATTTCGGTATTCATAGCAAAGGTCAGCAAATAAGTTGTGCCTGATCATATACGAAACCCTGACGTGTAAATGGGTTAGATAATTTTTTACGCCTTGTCCTGCATGATTTCCATATACGCCTTCTACATTGTTTTGCGTGGTGGGAATAAAAATATTGCCGCCCCAGTTAGAGCCACTCGTATCTCTGCCCTGCACAGCATATAATAATTGCATTTCAATAAGAAGCGGAAAAACCGGCTGGTAACGGACTAAGCCGATCCATTCAGTGAAGTTGGCACCAAGCGGATGCGCTAGGGGCTGATTATAATTTGAATAACTGGCAACCGAATCATTGTGCGTATAGGTATATGGCCGGACATAATTCCATTCAAGCTGAAGATCAAGGTTGTTTACGGTGAAAGCGTTTATGTACTTAAGCCCTTGCTGGATTCCATACTTATTACCCCAGTATCCGGTTTGTCCTTTTGTTGCTTGAAAGTTGTAATCATCCACTATGATTTGGCCATAATATTCAAAATGACGCAAAAAAATAATGCGATAATCAAGACCGAGCATCGAATTGTCAGGACTGCCAAGGAGTTGCTCAACCGAGCGATAAAAAATCACCGGGTTCAAGTACTGAAATTCAAAGCCATCACCACGCTGGAAAACAACACTCTCGAAAATTCCGGCATTCAGCCATTTAGTGGCATTGATACTCAGATGATGAATTGCAGCAAATTTCTTCGGCAAGAGTTTATCGCCGCCACGAAGAAAATCTCCGGTAAGGTCCATAAAAAGATTCTGGTAATTAAGCTTCCATACCTGTGTTTGTAGTTTCAGGGACAGGTTGTCCTCTGAAAAATCTGAGAGTGCCAGTGAGCGAATGCCATTGCCAATGAAATTTTTGGAGTGACCAAATTGAATAGTGATGAATTTCGCAGCAGTGAAATCAACATATCCTTTCGTATCTAAAAAGTCAACACCATCCGTTTTGAATGGCTTAAAAAAACCTTCACCCGGTATTGCTCCGGACGAATCAATTCTCTCCCTGACATACAAGGGATACCGGGCCTGGTTTTCAGTGAGGTAAAAGTAGTATCCTACCTTCTTTGCAATCCATCCCCGCATTTCCACTCCGCGGGTATTGGTAAAAAGCATTTCACCGGAAGCAGATTCCCTCCCGATTTCAAAATCAAAAACGGGATTGATTTTTAACAGGAAATCATCCGAGCGTATTTGATACAGGCTCGCTTTGTCACGATAAAATTTTTTTAAAAATGGCTTTTTTCCCGCGGCGCCTGAATAGCCAGACCATTCATCATTGTCAGTTCTCAGGTATTGCTCAGTTTTACGATCCGTTTCATGAAGGCTCAATGAATCGAGGTGTAAACTGTCGAGAAAATTCACTGCATTTTTCCTTAGCAGTGGATGTGTTGAGAAATGAAGGTTGTTAGAAATGTTACCGGAACTGATTTCAAACCGCTGGAGATAATTCCTGATTCCCAGATCCTGATTATAAAAAACGGACTGTGATAAGGTTATGAGAGGGCTGATAAGGAAATACCCTGCAAGGAAAATTCCCGCAAACGCCCTGCAGAAGAAATTCATGATGTAATATTAAGATACACATAGCCTTCCTGCGATTGCCGGCAATGGTGTACTTACCAATTATTTTCAGGTGCGGGATCAGGTACCGTTGAAAGGCCGGGATAACCACACAGGCATGCATGAGTTGATGACCGCCTGGTTTCCTGCGGATTTGTTGATGCTTTTTCACAGATCATCCCGCATCCTGCCCATAAAAGAATGTGGCACAGTCGGTAATCCGGGCTTTAATAAACCGGAGCAAAAATTTTACCCCAGTTTACTTTATTTTTCTTCCCAGCCTGAGTGCATTTTTCTATCCACGCGGTAATCAGATTGTTCTTAGCAGCTCGGCTCGTGATTGCTAAAGTGTATATCTGTCAAGCATTTGGTAAGCATCTGCAATCCTCCATCTTCGAGTGAATAATTGGATTAGCAACAATGATATTCATTGCTTCACAGAAGAATTCTTCCTGCACACATAAGTGGGGTGGGATAAAAGTATGGAAACACCAAACAGTATCTGTTATACAACTGTATTCAAAATATCTTCTGCCTTATACTGTTTAAGCTTCACCATATCAGAAGGAACAGGAAGCGGGTTCCATTCTTTGTGAATAGCCAGGGCTGCCCCCATAGCCGACGCCTGCGCAACAGATGCAGCATAAATTTCTATTTCCGGAAAACTTAATGCAAGCAGTTGCATGTAGATAGAATTATTTGCAAATCCTCCGTCAACAAATATCTTTTTTACATGAGTTCCCTTTAAGACCATGTTGGTACTGCGCGTCTGCTGCACAATGATATCTGCTATCAACTGATTATAGGCTGCTTCATAGTGTGAAAAATCGGTTAAAGCCCGTTTTGCAAAAGCTGACGGGCCTGCCATTACACTTTGTTCATTTTTTTGTAGTTGCTCCCTGCTTTGTTTTGTTTTTCGAAGTAGTTCCGAATCCGCAGAAACAGTGGTGTAATGGTTCAATGGCTTATTGAAATGCTCGGCCAGTCTCTTCACCTGTTGTTCGTGTTCATACCCTGCAAAAAGCCTCGATGCTTTCACAGGTTTGCCTTCATAGGAAAGATAGCAGAGACAATCATGCTCCAGTTCATAGTCGGTAAGCTGGCTTTGGTTAAAAACCTGCCTTCCGGCAAAGCAGGGATTGAGACTGATACACCAGGTACCTGTTGACAATAGAATAAATGGTTCCCGGAAAGTAAAAAGGTACGGTATCAGTGCGGCTGAACTATCATGCAAGCCTGCACCTACAGCAATGGTATCTTCCTCATCCCTGCCATTCTCAAAACTGGAGAAGGGTGCGTTCGTGCTGGAAGGGCGTGAGTAAAATAGAGGCAAGGAAATTTTCAGGCATGCTTTTGCAATCTTCCTCAACACCTGTTCTGTATTATTCATCACTTCTTCATTCCAAAATCTAATCACCCGAATTCCATACTCCTTTAACACATAAGTTCGTTGTTCATCATACTCCTTTTGCTCTTGTTTAAGATGAGGAGTGCCATCCAATTCAACAGCAAGTTTTACTTCGGCACAATAGAAATCGAGAATGAATCCTTTGGGCAACGGATGCTGTCTTCTGAACTTGAAACCATTTAACTGACGGTTCCTTAAGAGTTGCCATAATAAATTTTCTGCATCAGTTTTATTTTTTCTAAGCGCTCTTGCATTGGCGAGTAGCTGAGGTGGAAGATTAACGAAGACAGTGGGAGATTCATATTCTTCCTCATCCCTGCCCTTCTCCAAAATGGAGAAGGGTGCATTCGAGCAGGGCGCCCCCCTCTTCATTTGGAGAGGGGCAGGGGGTGAGGAAGATATTCGCGCTGCTACTTCGGTGCAAGGAAGCAGGGGAGGGAACTTTTCCAGTATTCCTTCTTGCTTCACCCATTTATGATAATTATTCTGCCGGAAGTCCCAGAGATTAGTGTGACACCCGATACTGGTAATATCCGTATTCAATCTTGAAGAAAGAATATAACTGAGGTATTGAGGAAGGTGTAATGCATGCCTGATCTTTTTAAACACATCCGGCTTTTCATACTTCAGACGGTATAGTTGCATTCCTGAGTTAAGATTCCCCAGCACCGGTGAAGCTGTTTGTCTGGCTACCACACGTTCACCTCCGTACGTTTTATAAAACTGATCCTGTAATTTCTTAGGATAGGACTTTTGATAGTTATACAATGGAGCTATTACCCCTCCTTTATCATCCAGATAAACAAAGCTGGCACCATAGGCAGCAAAGTTTACAGCTTTCACATCGAATCGTTCATCGGACGATATCCGGCCAAAAACTTCTTTAACCCAATTAGTCAGTGTGGCTACATCTTCGCAGGGAAAACCATCTTCATCTTTTATCTCATTCAAATTCCTGCTTTCTTCGTGCACTACATGATACTCCCGGTCAAAGAGCAATAGTTTTTTATTGGTTTTACCAACATCGAGGATTGCTATTACGGGAATTTTATTCATCGATGACTGGTGAGTGGTGATAAAATTTTTTCTTCAGCCCCGCTTTTGACAATACCATTTTTAGCGGTTCTTTCTTTCTATCATTTTCTATGTCAGCTTGTAAATAAACTCTTCTATCACTGTTTGTCGTGCATTTGCAAAACCTTTGTCAGTGCCGATTTTCACAAAACCACATTTTTCTAAAACTTTCTGCGAACCCAAATTATCAAATGCAACTCGTCCAAAAATGGGTCTTGTGTTTTCAATGGTGAGAAAGTTTTTAAGCGCTGTTGTCGCAATTCCTTTTCCCCAAAAGTTTCTGTCTATCCAATAAGTAATTTCAGCATCCCCTTCCATTAGAAATTTTGCAATGCTACCTGCGATAGTTTCATCAACCAAAATGGTCTGCATGTTTATTGTCGGGTCATTCATATGTTTTGAATATTTTTCTAAATATGCTTCTTTGTCGGCAGGGTCCTTTGGAGTGAATGCAGCTAAGAAAATTGCCTCTTTGTCAAGTTGAAACTGAAAGAAAAATTCTAAGTCGGGTTTTTCGGTTTGCCTAAGTTTTGTTTCTCTATTCTCCATCATGATAATTCAGTTTTTCTTTCTACTGTCGTTGCGATAAAGTTGCCAATAATTCTTCCAGGTAATTCAATGTCATTGTAAATCCTCCCTGGAAGCCCATTTCGATCATCTGTTCCATACGGACAAGGGATTCATTTTTAATGGTAATGCAGACTTTTGTTATGCCGTTTTCTTCACTGAAATTCAGATCCCATTCAGAACCGGGCAATTCAGGATTTTCATCTTTGTCTGCAAAGGCATTGTAATATTTGAAATTAGTTTTTGGACTAATGGAAGTAAATTTCTGAAGTGAATAATGCTCTTGTCCTTCCGGACCTACCATGGCGTAAAACCTTCGTCCGCCCACTTTAAAATCCATGACTTTTGTTTTTGATTCCCAGGGCTTCGGTGCCCACCATTGGTCAAGGATCTCTTGTTTTGTAAAAGCATCCCATACCAGCGAAAGATCCGCATTAAATTCTCTGTTTACGAATACCGTTTTTGCAGCTTTGTCAACGGTAAAATCAAATAGCAAATCGTTTTTTCCCGCCTTGCGGGATTTCTCTTTGTTCATCATTTTTTTTGTTTTTTAATTGTTAGTAATACTTTGTCGAGTTGATTAAATCGGGTTTCCCAAATTTTTCTGAATTGTTCTAACCATTTATCAATCTCTTTCAATTTTTTAATTTCAAGTGTGTAGTAAATTTCCCTGCCTTGCTGTTCCTGTTTTACCAGTTCGCATTCTGTGAGTATGCGAAGATGTTTGGAAACAGATTGGCGGGTAGTGTGGAAGTTGTCGGCAATAGCGTTAGGAGTCATTGCCTGCAATGCAATTAACGTAATAATTGCCCGCCTTGTCGGGTCGGCTATTGCCTGAAAAATGTCTCGTCTCATTGTTTAAATTTTTATTTGAGAAACCAATCGGTTGCAAATGTATGTGCAACTATTCGGGTTCGCAAATTTATTTTTCGATGTCAATGAAATGAACGCGTCAGCGGCGTGAGGGATTCCCGCAGAAAAAAAATGCGGGATAAATTCCGTGGAATTCTTTTTACCTCATCCGT
>JBDSEA010000245.1:0-6120 GCA_039920305.1 Chitinophagales bacterium | reverse complement strand
ATCGCTTTTCTGATTTTTTTAAGAAAACATGGGTGCGCTCAAGGGCTTTATTTGAAAAGAAAGCTGAGGCGTGGAGTGTGCAGCTTATTGAAAAAGCACAATCTGATCATTTTTGATTCCTGAAAACAATAAGGATCATTCTTCTATGTTCATCCTGAACGATGAATTGAAATTCCCCGATCCGGGTGAGGCTGATGAGGACGGATTGCTTGCCATCGGTGGCGACCTGAGTCCACCCCGGTTGCTGCTTGCCTACCGTTCCGGTATTTTTCCATGGTTCAGTGATGGTGGTATGATTCATTGGTTTTCACCCCCACGGCGATTCGTATTATTTCCTTCATCCATCCATATCAGTAAAAGCATGGCGCAGCTTTTAAGGTCGGGTGAATTTTCAATCACTCAGGACAAGGCATTTGCGCAAGTGATTCAAACCTGCGCCAACAGGCACAGGATCAACAAAGGAGCCACGTGGATTGATGACAGTTTCATTAAGGCATACACTGCCATGCATGAACTTGGTTATGCGCACTCAATTGAGGTATGGCATGATGGTATTTTAGCAGGCGGTTTATATGGCATAGTATCAGGAAAGATTTTTTGCGGTGAAAGCATGTTCAGTACAATCAGTAATGCATCCAAAGCGGCCCTGATCCATTTGTGTAGGTCCTGCAGCTACGAGCTTATTGATTGCCAGGTTTACACCCCTCACCTGGCTTCTATGGGCGCTGTTTTAATTTCGCGGGATGAATTTCATTCACTCATTAAAAATTCAGCCTGAGATTAATTGCTGTTCAGGATTAAGTAAATGGTGATACCTTGCAACTTCATTTCATAGCCATTAACCAACACAGTTCAAGTTAAAATAAACTAAAAGATGAAAAACAAATTTCTAAAATCAGCAGCCCTTCTTATAGTAAGCGGTTTATTATGCTCTCAGCTTCTTGCTCAGAACACTCCTGCATCAAAGGGGAGTTCAAGAACTGCCACGCCGGAAAAGGTTCAGCCACAAAAGTCACCATCTGTAACGCACCGTGAAGAATCAAAAGAGCAATGGCTTAACAGGTATAATGCGATAAAGCCAAAGCTCGATGGAATGGCATCGAATGCAAAAATGGATGCTAAAAATGCTGAGTTTACTGCAGAGGTGAATAAGCTGGGCAGGATGGCGGCAGCTTATAAAGCACAGATTGATAACTGGGATAAAAATCCGGCTGATAAGCGGGAGGGTTATGTGGCAGGGCTTCGGGCTTCCAATAAGGAATTGAACCAGCAATATTTCAAGGTTAAATCAATATGGGATAAAACGCATCCTTCATCTGAAAACAATAGCGGGGAAAATGCTCCCGCTCAGAAATAAGGATATTATTATAGTGTTCCCGGCCAGATAAATTTTTATTGAACCTGTAAATAATTCAGCACTTCAAGCAGAAGAGGTGCTGATACAATTGTCGTTCCATTGCGTTAATCTTTTTTCTTCTCTTCCTTTTTATCCTCTTCCTTTTTTTCTTTATCAGAGATATTGGGATCGTCCCCTTTGTAATGAAAGTTATAATGAGAAAACCCTGAAACAGGTATGGTGCTCTTCCCATGAATAAACTTCACGCGGTCATTTTTCTTTTCCCCGAAAAAGTCCATCACTGATTTTTTGCGGGCTGCAACAAGGTCATTGAATTCCTTGTTCACCTTACTCTGTCCAATCAGCTTTCTGCACTTACCCTGAACCGTAAATTCCAGCTTATCCTGGTTTACGGTCTTATTGAGGTAATGCACGAAGAAGGAATCCTTGATTGACATGTTGCAGATAGAGATCGAATCTTCATCACTCAGCGCACCCGGCTTGAGATTATTTGTTGACAGATAAAATTTCTTCTTGGCCTCAAAAAAGAGTATTTCTTCCTTTTCACGGTCCTCATAGTTATTGGAAATGACGGTAAGCTCTGATTTGGGATGAAGAAACATATACCTCGAAATTTTTTTTAACTGATCTTCCTGATCATCATCGAGCCTCGCCTGCATGGTTTTCCATCCCATCGTTATATATTCTTCTTTTTTCTTTTTTTCTTTTTCCTTGCTGGTGGTGTATGGGAAAAGCGGGGGTTTAACAAACAGGTTTTTCAGCGCCTCGAGAATAATATCTCCAAAATGATATTTCGGGGAAGCCAAATCACCTGTCACAGGTATATTGATATCAATGGTCCGGTTGATATTCCGAACGAACCATAAGGCAATTCCCAGCGGTAGATTGGTTGCTCCCTCATTTTTGACCTTATCAGCCAGGGTGGGATTAATGATGAGGATATGATTGTCACCATTGATCTGCTTGTTAGCAACCTGCCACGAGCCATGCAGCTCCATATTTCCCTTATTAAAGGGGTGGGAGGTTGAAGTAACCATAAATGGATTGAACAAAGGCAACGGCAGGTTGACTGCATCATACTTTAAATTCCATTCACCCAGATCATTTGGATTCATATCCACATTCACAATAAAATCGCCGAAGGGATGAAGCTTTGATTTTACGGTGAAATACATTCGCTTATTACGCGTATCAATGTTTCGAACGGAAACATTGATCGGATGGGCCTCGAGTGAAAATTTCTGCAACAACGAATAATCATTATAAAGGAGCCGGGCATCATTCACGGTAAATTCCTCTAATCTGAACTGGCTGTTGACAAGATTTAGAGCGAGTTGCTTAATGTAATCTGAAATGAGAAAGATGATATTCACCTGTCCATTTTTTACCCGTGCCTTCTCAATATTGGCTCCTTTGACTCCAAATATCCGTGAGAAATTGTCGAGGTAGTCATATTGCTCATATTTGATATAAGGACTATCCAGCAATACCGCACTAAAGAAATATTGCTTATTGGCAGGGCTTAATGAATCAATATTCAGCGAAAATTTTTCAAATGATGCATAATCTTCTTTTTCAGTTTTTCCAAAATGAAAGTCATTAATGGCAACCTTACCTGATGTCATCATCTGCAGCTCATCAGCTAAGTTGCCGATGGTGTGAACATCAGCATCCAGAAAGGCGGACATGTAGCCATAGCTTGCAAAATCCTTTACATATTGTTCCATCGGTTTTAAATCAAAATTGGAAACAACTGCTTTTAAATCAAAATTCTGGCTCTTATTATTCAGGTTGAACGAGCCCTTCACTTTTCCGCTTCCCATGCCCGATTCGAAGTCAAACTTATAGTGCATGGTATCAACATCTGATGCGATTATATCGCAGTGAAAATTCACTTCTTTGATGAAGTAGCGAACCGGAATGGTAACCTGGTTGTAATGAAATTCACTGTTAGTGATATTCAGGTTGCTGATGGAATAATTTACCTGCTTTTTTTTCTTCAGCGTGTCGGGTGTAATCAGGTCATCAAAATTGAAATGTGTGCTGTCCTGAATAAAATTCACCCATAAGTGATCTAAATTGAGATTCGAGATTTCATACTTTTTTGAGAGCAGCTTTCCCACTGAAATCCTGAGAGAAACATTGGATGAGCGCGCAAAGGCCTGTGGACTTTTTTTCTCATTCATCACAAGGTTATGTGCGTTAATAAATCCTGTAAACGGGTTAACGTATAACCAGCTCATGGTAACCTGCCTGCCAATGTATTCCTCGCTGTATTTTTCAATAAGATATTTTGCGATAGGAGAAATAAATGCAATTACAACAACCACAAACAGAATGATGATACAAAGCAGGATCGCCAATACGCGCACTGTACGATTCCTGATCTTACTGAAAAGCTTCTTCATTAACAATTGCCGTTAAACATTCTGCGTGCCATTCTCCTTTTTTTTACCCCCGATTAAGGAGAAAACGAATTTATTTATTGAGGAAAGATAATGCCGGCGATTTGTTTTCATTAATATAAAATTGTGGCCGGTTTATTAAAAATTTTATGATCAGAATTTACCCGGTCAAAATTTCAATTTACGATTATACAATCTATTTCCTGAGCGCTAAAAAATAGCTCCCTCCATGGCAACATGGTATCCATTTTTCTCAATTTGCTGTCGGGCGGTGCTCCCGCCAAGAATTGTGGGATTGCTATGGTTCAGGTGAATGAAATATACCCTGGATCGTTCTTTTAAAGGAAGGGATTTAAATAGGTTCATGCTCTCAACCATGAAGGGGTGTGGTATCTGACTGATATCCCGGCCGGGAATTTCACCGTGGTCATAAAATGTTCCATCGAGGAAAAGCAGGTCATTATCTTTTATGAGCTTCACAATGTCACCCTCCCAATTTTCCCACTTATCAATATCAGGAATAAAGATGATTGATTTGCCGGGAATAAAAATTTTATAGCCAACAGCCTTAGTAAACTCATGCCTGTGAGGAACATAAAAAGGAGTTACTGAAATTCTGTGATTGAGCTTAATGGCTGAATCCGGGGCAAGCTTCATCAATTTGACATTTTGTAATGCTACAAGTAAGCTCCACGGCCCGTTATGCTCAAGAAACTCTTTCATATCAGGCATCGCAAAAACAGGGACGGAATTGGTGTTCATTGATTCCCTTCCCAGGTACATCAGGCCGGCATAATGGCCTATATGGGCATGCGTAAGAAATATTCCATCCAAAACTTTTGTGGAAGGATAAAGGCTGTCAAGAAGCCTTAGCTGAGCAGGAAAATCCGGTGTGCAGTCAAAGATAAATCGCTCACCGGATACAGGATCGACTACTGCAATGCAGGAAATGAAGTGTTTTTTTTCTTTACCCTCATAGTAACGCAGGCAACATTGCCTGTTACAACCGGCATGGGGATATCCTCCATCCTGGGCCGTACCGAGAACCACGATAAAAGGCTGATCATCATGGAACCGGGCACTTGCACCAGTATAAATAATGGACAGGAAAAAGAAGACCGGCCACAAGAAATTTTTCATTCCCATAATTTATCAGGGAATCAAACATACTTAACAAATGATGATTTCAGTGAATCAAAATATCATTTTACCTGTGAATCGAATCTCATCTGATGAAACTTTTAACAGATACAATCCGGACGGCAACTGTAAATGAATGTTATTATTACCGCTGTGTAATTCGTGTTGAGCCTGCCGTACTGAATGTCCGGCAATGTCAAAAATATCCAAGACAGCATGCTGATCAGAACGCGCCTTCATTACCACTGTGTAACCATCTGTTGTTTTTATCAGGCTGCACGCTTCCTCTGCCTTTACAACTTCATTCTGCCTGTTGAAGCAGTTACTGATTGCCAGTGAAATAGTGGAGCCCGGCTTTTTGATTTTGACCGCTGCAATCGTTATTTGCTTGCCATCATACACAAAGTTTCCGGATTGAAGCAGGTTATTACCTGTATCATAATTTGTCCAGGTGATGGTTTGCCCTGCTAACGGATGAAAGTTTTGGGTTCGCCTCAGCGTTATATCGGTATAGCAGCTGTCAAATTGTTCAGCATCTGCAACTCCCCCTACATAAAACGTTTTGATGAAGCAATTAATGCTATAGCTGCAATTAAGATCATTAATCGAATTATTGTCCCAGTCGAGATAGCCATTGATAGCGCCGTACGGGTCTCCATTTGCGGGATCACCTGTACCCGGATTTTGATTGATGGTGCAGAAAGAAAATGCAGGGTAGGACTTGTTGGTGAAATACCGGGTATAATCGGTTTGAGTTTCGAGAGTAGTAAACAGTGCATTATCGCCATTATGCACTCTTTGATCCCAGTACCATTTACCGCCCTGGCGGTAAGCATTTACCGTATCATACCAGTGATTTTTTTGTACCCAGCCAGCTTTTGTATCGTTCTTGCCATTAATAGCCTGAATAAACGGAAGACCTCCTTGCTTATTGATTCTGGACCAATCCCTCATATCACAAAAATCCCATATCTGGATAGGATTGGTAGTACCGGGATAATTAATATCCGTTGGCAGACTTACGGTGGTTTTTCCTAACTGGCGCTCCCGTTTATCCCCTGATTTTGGTTTGTAAATTAGTGGAGGAGCGGTTACATAAAGAGATGAGATTTCTGATGGAATATTCATTGCCGTTAGAAGTGCTCCAAACCCATTATGGGAGTTACCATACATATAAACCCTTGTGCTGTCTATGGCCGGCTGCCGCTTTACCCAGCG
>JBDSEA010000244.1:0-12333 GCA_039920305.1 Chitinophagales bacterium | reverse complement strand
CCGGGCTCGCGGAAATGAACCTGGTCATCAATGATTCCCGGGATCAGGAATTTGCCTTCTCCGCTTATCTCCTGTGCAAAACCTGCTTCCTCAATTTGCGGCGCAATTCTTTCAATTCTTCCATGGGTGATCAGCACATCGGAATAAAATATTTTTCCTTCGCTGACGATTGCCGCATTCCTTATGATCTTCTTCATAATATCTGCCGTAAAGATTATGATTGTGCCCGGCTTTTACCCGGTATTTATTTGCTTAACAAAAGGAATGTTGAAAATTCCTTTTGCTGTTTATGTGCAAACGGCAAAGGCCATTGCTATCATTAACTTCCATTCGGGCATCACATTATGCGGCTAAATTCTTTTAAACGGCTCGAGATGATCCGGAGCAGCAATAATCTCTTTTTTATTTACCTGGCACTTACTGCCATCGCTGCCTGTTTCAGCATTGGCTTTTACCAGGTGGATGAGCACTTCCAGATTCTCGAACCCGGAGCATGGAAGGCAGGATGGACATCCGCGCAGGATTTGCCATGGGAATTTGATAAAGAAATGCGCTCATCGGTGGAGCCATTCATCGTTTATCTTTTGATCAAAGGGCTCAGCATCATTAATATTCAAAATCCCTTCGCTGTTGCCCTGGTTATGCGGGTGATTACCGCCGGCTTGTGCATCACCTGTTTTACGCTGTGGCGCCGCCAGTTAAAAAACAAGCCCGGCGCCGGATCACTGCTACAGTATTTTGATGCCGCCCTGTTGCTCTGGTTTATTCCTTACATGTGCGTGAGGTTCTCTTCTGAAATCTGGGGAGGAAGCATATTTTTTATTTCCCTTGCACTTGTTTACAGGAGAAAAGAATTAAACCTTCAAAATTTTTTCATTGCAGGATTCCTCGCCGCGCTTGCCTTATTCCTGAGGCCGCAAACAGCACTCCTGATCGCAGGATTTTTATGCTATAGAATGATTGACCTGAAAAGAAATTATGCGGGCCTGCTGCTGTATGCTGCAGGTGGAATAACAATGATGTTGTTCAATGTATTTCTTGACCACCTGTTTTATCATCAATGGTGTTTCACCCCGTGGAATTATTTCGCTGAAAACATCATTCACCGGCGGGCTGTGGATTTTGGCACAGAGCCTTTTTATTATTATTTCACCACCGTATTCAAAAATGCAGTTCCGCTCCAGGGAATTCTGATCATTGCTGCGTTCCTGGTTTACATTGCTAAGAGATTCAGAGATGAAATTTCCTTCGGGGTAATTTTTTTTCTTCTTGGCCACTTCATCATAAGCCATAAGGAGATGCGGTTCATGTTTCCACTGATCTTCATCATCCCTTTTGTGTTTGCTTATTCCATGCAATGGGCCAGCCAATTAAGATTTACGGGCTCGAAAATTTTTAAATTACTGGTGTTAATAACCATAGTGATCAACTCAGCGATGCTTGCTGCGGTTACCTTTCTGCCCGCTGATAGCCAGGTTGCACTGCAAAGAAAAATATATGAGCTGTCAGGTAAGCATTCTGCAATGGTTTTCCATGAAAGCCAAAACCCATATTTAAGAGTTGGCCTTAACATGAATTTTTATAAAAACCGGAAAATGATCTTGCTTCCGCTTGATTCTCTTTCAACCCACATCAATGCTTCCAAAGCAAATATTCTTATTGTTACACGTAATTCCTCTTCATTTACAAATGACACGAGATTCCACTGTGTTTACCAGGATGTTCCTCAATGGTTATTAAACCCTAAGTTTTACTATTTCAACTCCAAAATAAAAGTTGATCGTATCTATAAAAAAAATTGACATCCGGCAAAAGGCGGGTAGTGTACTTTTTTCATTATTGAAACGCTGCAACACCCTGTGTTTTCCATTGATGAGGTGCACCCTCCCTTCCAGGAAAAAGTGTTTCCTTCACAATGTTTCCTGTGTTATGGAGAAAATTCTCATTTAAAAGTATGCTCTGCTTATTACATTTGCCGGATAAATAAATTTTCATGGAAGAAGTAAAAAAATCCCGCAATACTTTCTGGCTGCTCACTGCTGTATCTGTTGCAGTAATGATTCTTCTTCTCATATTTCAGCCTCAATGGGTCTGGGTTTCATTTCCTTTTGTGGGCACCTTTCTTGCCAGCGCGATGAATGTGATTTAAGCGCTCAGGGGAAGTATGCTGCGGTCAATGCCAGCACGAATTGCACGATCATCATTCCATCCACTAAAAACAGATAGTAGTAGTCTGATTTGCGTGGCTGGGTGTTGCTGACCAGTAATAAAGTAAGCAAGACACTTGCTGCCATTGCAATCCCCATGGCATGAAAGTGCAAGATGATGTTATAATGAAATACAGCAACAGCGCATAATAGCGCGGCACTCAGATAATACAGCTTCCGGGTTACTTTATTCCCAAATACCATGGGGATTGTACGCAGCTTCTCGCGGAGGTCGAACTCGATATCGCGTGCATCAAAACACAGGGCAAGAATGAAAATAAAGATCATGCGCTCAGTTACAATCAGAAGCACATTATAGCTGTGAACTGAGTAATGAATATGCAGGGCGGGTAACACGGCGGTAGTAACAACCCACACGGCAGTGATAAGAAATGCCTTGCTCAGCCACAGGTTCCTGAGTCTCTGAAATCTTTTTTGAACCTTAACGATGGGTAGCTCGTAAAACAAAGAGATCAGAGCAAGAGGTATCAGCATTAAAATAATCGGCAGATTTCCTAACAGCTGAAACACAAAAAAGCCGGCCCCGCCTGTCCCGATAATGGTTAGCATGAGCAGCGTAAATTGATGCTTCGCTGCCCATCCCGTTATTACTCCCAGGTCTTCCGGTCTGATTCGTCTGATACCCATGAGCCTGTGAAAATTGTAAAGCGCAAGGGTTGAGAAAAAAACAAAAAAAACAAGCGCATCTATTAACGGCTTGTGCCCGAGCTGGATATAGGTTTCGAGAACCAGGGCAGCGGCGCAGAACGAAATAAAGAAACTGCCGAAGATCAGCGAATCAACTGTTTTTTTAAAGATGCTTTTTAAAAGCTCCATGAATGATTTAACTCCGGAATACCCAACCCGAAAAATACCCGCTGTATTGCATATTCAAAATAGTTTTCGGTGAAGGAATGAACTTTATCAATTTTCATCAGGATTCAATGCAGTGATTATTAAGCCAGTCTGTCCTTAACTTTGCCTTAAATAAAAGTTCAATGCTCCAGCAATTTCTTGCAATCCAGTTTGAGGCAGCGCTGCTGCAGTTAAAAAATGAGATCAACAGCTATACACACAAAGAGCATGTCTGGCAGGTAAAGAATCAAATCTCCAACTCAGGCGGCACCCTTGTATTGCACCTGATCGGCAATCTTAATCATTTCATCGGGGCTGTACTCGGCAACACAGGCTATGTCCGGCAGAGGGATAAAGAATTTTCTGACCGTGATATTCCTACCTCAAAGCTGATGAAGGAAATTGATGAAGCAATTTACAGGGTGAAGTTGATTATCGGAGGCCTCACTGATGAAGAGTTTTACGGCAAGTACCCTTTACAGGATGACAAGCCAATGAAACTGACCTCAGAAAGGTTAATTCATATTCTGGCACACCTGAATTATCATATCGGGCAGATCAATTACCACCGCCGCCTGCTTGACCAGCCGGTAAGCTTGCCGGATTATGTTCAGCATCTGGATCAGCCCAATACCATGGCACATCAGAAAATCCGCTAAACTTTCCTGGTTTTCCAATTTCCATAGATCATATACCAGGAGGACAACACTAAAGCGATGAGCCAGTAAACTGATTCGGTTAGCCAAATCACGGGGAGTGATAATTCAAACCTTATTGCCGTGAAATAAATATAGGTGAGGTAGGCTACAATGCAGACAACTTCAATCCGGAAAGAAATTTTTGTTGCACCGGTACCGCTCACCGCAAATATCGTGAGTATGGATACGGAGAAAAGCAAAATGGCGATCAGTACGCTATACAATGCCGGGATACTATCCGCGATTAAATCCCTTTCATTGGTAAATATCGAAAGTATTTGCGCCGGAAAAAAAACTACAAATATCCCGAACAAGACGGCCAGTGAAAGGCTTATGAGCGCCACTTTCCTGATCAGCGGAATCACATCATTTGCCTTACCCTGACCAATTAAATTACTCGTCATTGAATTCACTGTGGATGCAAGCGCCCATATAGGCACTCCATAAAAGGCATACATCGTCCTTACAAGATTTGAAATTGCAAGCTTTCTTTCACCAAGATGCTCTATGGCAAGAAAAAAAACCCACCACGAGCCCACACTGATGATCTGCTGAAACACCAGCGGCCCGGAGAGCTTCAGCATCTGTATTACCAGTGAAAGTTTTATTTTCAGGAATTCAAACAGCCTGTATTCATGCTTAATTCTCTTGTGGAAGAGATAAAAAAGCATTACGACCGTCACTGAAGCCTCAGCAATGGTGGAGGCCAGCCCTGCCCCTGCAATTTCCATCCGGGGGAATCCTAAATTACCAAATACAAGGCAGTATAGGAAAAAAAGATTTACTGCCACAAGCACGCCAGTTGTCCAGGTAGTGACCTTTGTATTACCAATGCCGATAAAAAATGACATGAAAACAGAATTCAGCAGCCCGCAGAAAATTCCGAAAGCCCGATAATCGAGAAAACGCAGTGTTCTTGAGCGCACTTCATCCGACTTAACAATAAGGGATAAAATATTTTCAGAATAGAAAAACATAAGCATAAAGGCAGCGGTTGCCACAAGGAGGATGATGAGGATCTCATGATCCACCACTTCCCCGATGGCAGCATCGTTCTTCTCTCCCTTTCGTCTTGCAACAATCACCTGCATTCCGGTATTCAGTCCATAGCCGATCATGAAAAGAAAAAAATAAAATATTCCCCCGATGGCGCTTGCACCAAGATCATATTCACTCAATCTCCCTATAAATGACGTATCTATAAGATAAATTACATTCTGCCCCAGTGAGCCGAGCATCACAGGCCATGCGATTGTAAAAATGTTGCGGTAGGAAGTATATGGATTCTTCATTTCTATAAAATAAAATTCCGCCCCGGTAATCAGGGGCGGAGTGAGGGGGTGAAAGACGGGACTTGAACCCGCGACCCCTAGATCCACAATCTAGTGCTCTAACCAACTGAGCTACAATCACCGTTAAAAGGCTGCAAATTTAGCAAGATGAGAGAGCTTTCACAAACCGGTGACGTTTCTGCAGCTCACTAACCATCCTCAATTTTTTCATTATCCATACATTTCCATGGCCTTTTTCCAGTTGATCACATTCCATATGTCATTCAGATAATCAGCACGCTTATTCTGATGCTTAAGATAATACGCGTGTTCCCACACATCCACTCCAATGACCGGCTTTCCCTTGTCCTTTGCAATATCCATCATGGGATTGTCCTGATTCGGCGTGGATACAATTGAAAGCTTACCACCATGATCGGCGATCATCCAGACCCAGCCGGATCCAAATACGCTCAAGCCAGCCTGGTTAAACTGATCTTTGAAGTTGTCGAATGTCTGCCATTGAGAAATCATTGCATCCTTCAGTTTGCCTTCAGGCATCGCCATATCATTTTTGGGTGAAAGAATTTGCCAGAAGAAAGTATGATTCCAATGCCCGCCTCCATTATTCCGGATCGCATTGCGTACGCCGTCAGGCAGGCTGCTGGTCGAGCTCAGCAATTCCTTAAGTGTCTTACCCTTTAGTTCAGGTGTTTTTGCTACAGCAGCATTCAGATTGTCAACATACTTCTGGTGATGCTTTGAATAATGAATCTCCATGGTTTGCGCATCAATGTAGGGTTCGAGCGCATTGTAAGAATATGGAAGCGGCGGGAGCATAAAAGTTCCATCATCAGTGAATCCAATGAGGTTATCAGGTGTTGTTACCGGCATAATGGCTTCATCACGCGAAAACGCTTTTTGCCAGTCACCTGATAAGAATGCGATGGTTCCAGCTGTCGCGAGCGTGCTATTCTTAATGAATTGCCTCCGGGAATTATTTGTTTTGCTTTTCATAATGAGATGTGGTTGACCTGTTAAGTTTCAGTCGAAGTTAGATAATTTTGGAAATCAATTTAAAGGATGAACGAGTTACAATGGAACGTGGAGGGCATGACCTGTACAAATTGCACAGCAACAGTAACGAGGTTTCTGGAGAGGTGCGGAATGAAAAATGTATCTGTGGATTTTTCCTCAGAGACTGTAAAATTCAGTCCCCAGAAGGAATTCAACCCTTCAGAAGTTATCAGCGGCATTGAAGGAACTTGGATATCACATTGCAGATCCTGATGCGTTTGAAAAAAAATCTCCCCACACCTTTCTTCGCAGCATTGAAAGCAAATTTTTTTTCTGCCTGGCATTTACCATTCCGCTTTTGCTGCACATGATCCTGCCCTGGATGTGGCTGCATGATCCCTTTGTGCAGCTTGCATTATGCCTGCCGGTATATCTCGTGGGCCTGTTCTACTTCGGGAAAAGTGCATGGGCTTCAGTGCGTGAGGGTAGTCCAAATATGGATGTGCTGATATTCATCGGAAGCACTGCGGCTTTTATATACAGCTTTGCCGGCGGCGTATTGCTGCACAACAGTGATTATCTCTTTTTTGAATCAACATCCTCCATCATCACCCTCGTATTGCTTGATGCTGAGCGGTGATCGTGAGGAAGCATGTATGGCAGTGGCAGACACGCTGGGTATTACCGAATTTTATTCTGAGAAGCTTCCGCTTGAAAAGCTTTCCCTTATCAGGTTGTTGCGGGAAAAAGGTAGTGTGGCAATGGTGGGCGATGGTGTAAATGATGCTCCGTCCCTTGCTGCAGCCACCATTGGTATTTCATTGTGCAATGCCATAGTTGTTGCAATTGATTCTGCACAGATCATTCTGCTGCATAGCAACTTGATGCTTTTACCGGAGGCTGTTAAAATCAGCAGGCATACACTCACCACCATCCGGCAAAATCTCATCTGGGCATTCTTCTATAACACACTTGCAATCCCGGTTGCGGCATTTGGCTTTCTCATGCCTGTGGTAGGTGCTCTCTCCATGGCTTTCAGTGATGTGATTGTAATTGGGAATTCGCTGCGGCTCCGCACAAGGAAGCTCTGATGATAAAACTGTTTACAATCTGCCATTGGCTTCTACCTTCGTGCACATGCGACCTAAAGTGCTGTTCATCACGCGGTGGTATCCGAACCGCGTTGACAAGCTTGATGGGAATTTTATTGAGAACCATGCGCGTGCAGTCTTTCAATATTGTGATCTTGCCGTTTTGCATGTCTGCGCTGATCCTGCTATGAGTGATAAAAATTTCGACTGGGAAATGAAGGAGGAATTCGGCTTCCCGGTATTTCGTGTGTGGTACCGCAATAACAACGTTTCGAAAAAAGGTATTGGAAGGGTAATAAAATTTTTTCGATATCTGAAAGCCACCCGCATCGGATGGGAGCTTGTGAAGAAATCATTCGGACTTCCTGACCTGAATCACGTTCACATCTTTACCCGTCCTGCCATGCCGGCATTTTATCTGCAGTGGCGATATGGAATTCCATTCATCATCTCCGAGCACTCCAGCCATTTCGTTTATGACCTGCCTGTTCTGCTTCCGCCGCTAAAATGGTTTGCCCAATTCACTGCAAAAAATGCGCGCTATGTTACCGCAGTTTCAAAAACACTTCAGAAGGCCATGCTGGACTTTGGGTTCTATGGCAATTATACCATTGTTCCCAATGTAGTCTTTGTTTCACACGATGAAATGAAAAACAACGATGGCAATACCATCAATATAGTTGCAATTGCCGGACTCAGCGATGTTCGCAAGAACATTGCAGGTCTTATTGATGTGTTCACCGAAGCTCATCATGAGCTGACAAATGCGAACCTTCACATTATAAGACCGGTGCCCGATGTTCTGCTTCAGCAAAGAGGAGAAGAATCCGGCCTGCTGAATCAAAAGATTTATTTCCACGAAAATCTTGGCAATGATGAAGTGTACGCACTCCTTCGTAAATCTTCCTTTTTAGTGGTTAACAGTCTTTCAGAAACCTTCTCAATGGCAGCCGCTGAAGCGCTTGCATGCGGTAAGCCGGTTATTGCTACCCGTTGTGGTGGTCCTGAGGAATTTATTAATGAAGAGCTCGGAAAATTAATTGATGTAAATGACCGTCAGCAGCTTCGGGATGCTCTCGTCTGGATGAGTGCTCATTACAGGAAATTTGATCCGGAAAAATTGAAAAATTTTGTGGAGGAAAATTTCTCTTCTGGGGTAGTGGGAAAAAAATTTCTGACCCTGTATCAAATTGTTTTGAATCACTGAAGCCACTGTGAGATATCTCTGTCAATCACTCTTGACAGATCATGTATTTCCGCCCTGAAGCGATTTGATAATTTCAACCTCAGATCCTCACTGATTACCGGCTTGTCAGCCTGCTTTGTGTTAATCTTCCACAGCCATTGCATCAGCTGGTCGCGCTTCTTGCTCTGATGTGGAAATAACACCTTTCCAGTCGCCTTCAACCATTGGGGAGGATCAATTGTAACGTATTTAAGAAATCTGCTTTTGATCGTTTTGTTTGCATTGTAAATTTTAAATTCCGGAGTGTAGCTGTCTTCAATTTCCAGGAAGCGAAGGATATCATTATATGTCTCTTTAGTGCTTTTTATGAAATCATCAAACAAAATCACCAGAACCTTTTGCTTTCCAAAAATCCGGTAGTAGCGATGCACCTGCTGCGCATAAGATGCAACTTCAGAATAAAACAAGCCTTCAACCGGGCATTTTATGACGGCTGAAATTCTCCTTCCTTCCTTCCGATCCTCTTCTGCATTAAGAGCCTGCTCAAAATCATCAATAGTCTCATTGCTGTTAAAGACGTGATTGCTGTGCAGGGCCTGCAACATATCAACAGGGTTTCGCAGCATGATGATGATCCTCGAATCAGGATTGAATTCAAAAATATTACGCGCGGCATTTGCGGAATACAAATTCCAGACTGACACCTCCCCTATTGCCGCCTGATTGGTGACCCCGCTATAGTATTCCAGAAACTGCCGCTCATTTAACAGGGGAAATGTAAAATGCAGATCATCACAGAAGAAGAGCAACTCCTTTCGCCTTGGCAAAAAGATGCTGGGGTGGGATTTAAGATAAAAATACAGCGAGGTAGTGCCGCTTTTGGGGGCTCCTACTACGAAAAAGCTTGGCTTCTTAATGGCAATTTCAGGTTCACGTTTCACGGTTCGTCCGGTGCATTATTTTGAAATTAATGTATTTCATTCATCTATGGCATTTACCGGGTTACTGAAATATTGAAAAGCTCATCATTTCATCTCAAGCCACTGAATACTTCTGATCTGCTTCCACCTTAAGTTTTCCCAATCTTCCAGTTCAGCAGCGTAGCGTTGATCCCCAGTCTCCTGTACACCACAATTGCCATGAGCACATTCAGTACAATGTTATTGGTTGCTGAAGCTATCGCGGCGCCATTCACTCCAAAATCAGGAATGAGTAATATGCTGAGCAGCGTGGTGAGCAAGGCACAAAGAATCAAAAGCTGAATAGCAGAGCGGTGATGGCCTGTCATGGTGAGCAGGTAACCCACAGAACCGGTAGCAAAATTTACCACCTGCGAAATAGTGAGGAGTATCAAAGCAAATTCCCCGTCACCGAATTCATCACCGAAAAAATTCAGGAAGAATAGCGGAAAAAATAAAAAGCAAATAATAACAGGTAATGACAGCATGAACCCGATGCGAAGTGAGCTGGTGATCACCCTCTGCAGCTCAGCCATGCTCTTTTCAGCAAATAACCTGGAGATAACCGGGGCAAGCACAACGTTTATGGCAAATAACATGTAACCCTCAAGATCAGAAAGACGTGACGCAATTGCATAGATTCCCGTGCTCCGTGCATCAGTAAGCGATCCAAGTAAGATGATCTGCAATTGAGAGAGATAAAAATAAATTCCGTTCACCAGTAACAGGGAGAAAGCAACCTTCGTCCATTGCCACCGGAGAAACGAGGGAGGGATTTCCCGGAATTCACTTTCAATTTTTTTTGCTGTGAGGTATTTTGAAATCACGTATGCAGCAAGGATGCTCGCACCACTCAGAATGATTACAATATGAATGGACAGATTTTCTTTCAGAATAAAATAACCGACTGCTATGGCAGCAAGGAATATCGCCGGACGCACAACCTTATCAGGAAGCTGACTGAGCGCGTTGAAGTGAAAGCTTCTGATCCAGGAAAGCCGGAGGTTAATGAAAGCAATTAAAGGCAGCACCGGAATGGCAAGCCATAATCCTTTTCGCAAAATATCATCCTCCGGAATGTTAAAATAAAAGGTAGCTGCAAACAACAATAGTGAAGTAGCAACTGAAACGATTGCCACCATCTTAATTGAATGCCGAAAATATCCCCGGATTAAATCCCCGCGTTGCTGCAATCTGTAGGAAGGAATTTCTTTAAGCGCAAGCTGCTCGTAACCCATGCAGGAAAACACTGCAAGTAAATTTACCCATGAAAACCCATAGCTGAATGTGCCATAAGCTGCCGCACCAAGCAGGTTGGTGATTATTAAGCTTATGGCAAGCGAGGTGATAAGAGCGAATCCCTGGATGCAGAATACTACCAGGATGTCCCGGGTAAATTGATGCTCTGAGACAATGGATGAAGTGTTACCGAATAAAACTTTTATAAAAGACTGCAGTGCACGAATCAACGGCGGAAATTTATTTGCCGCAAAATAAAGAATTGGAAAACTTGGATTTGGCTGGAAAAGTTAGAATTCATTTTACGTTTTGGCAGGCCACACACCTCTTTTTTTTATTGATGATTACAGGAATTACCTCGTCTAATTTAGCAACTCAAGCTCTGACTGAAAAATTTCATCAGTGGTTTGTAACATTGGAAAATTCACAGTCTGATTGCTGCCGATGGTAACCGGTACAAAGGATGAATACAATACACTATCCTTTACTCCTAACGCAACCATGGTACAATTAAGCCCTTCAGGAGCATATAAATAAGCAAAGTCATTACCGCCGCTCCCGTAAATATGAACCATGCTGCTGATATCAGAGAAAAGGAGAAATACCTCTGTTCCATATGCCGCCGGATCGTCATTCTGCTGGAGTGTTAATATAGTTTGCGGATACTGGCTGAAGTAGGAGCTGTTATCACTGTTGCTCCATGTTCCGGAATCCAGCGGGGGGTTAAATGTAAACATGCCATAGATGTATCCTGTGTAAGACTGTTGGAATGCAGAATCATTTACTGCTGCATTTTGCGCATTCTGCCACCGGAAGGTATCGGTGATGGCGGAGAATGCAGTCATGCCCGGATCAAATGGAAATCCATTGAATGGCTGCTCAACTGTCAGGTATGAACCCGGAGCCAGTTGTACCGGTGTGCCTCCCGCAGTTGCCTTGATAAAAAATTCACCCCCGGATTTCAACGGGCGGCCATCGTATTGAATGGTAGGCTTATCACTTTTTAGCATGTCGCTCTTATTATAGATTTCCCTGAATTCAATGATCACATTTCCTGTAACCGGATCCCCTTGCTGCGTCACAAAGGAATTAGGAAATATCGTGATGAGGGATCCCTGCGCCGAAGTGATGGTGGCGACGGCAGCAGCATCGGCGGTGAACTGTTGTGTCTGCACCTGGTTGAGCTTAAAAAAATCTTTCATTGATCCATACTTGTGAACCACAGCCGGTATAATTTCTCCCGGCGGATCCTGTGTTGTGGTATCATGATATTCCTTTGTGCAGGAAGCAAGAAGAATAACCCCGGACACTACATTAACTAAAATGAATGATGATCTCATGCTTAAAAATTTATTGTTTCATAAAAGTAATTGTAATGGAATGAATGAGAATAAACAAACCAGAGAAAGCTAACATAATCAAACAACAAAATAATTCACAGATTTTCACCTGACAAGCGTGTTTGAAGAGGTTAATACCGGTATTCCTGAGTCAAAATCAATTCTCGCAGAATCAGCAAATATCCATACATTATCCCGATGAGCATTAGCAGTAAAAGAAACTATCAACAGAAATCCTAATAGGGAACGCATCTGACTAATTAATGAATGATCACCAATTTATTTCCTTGAACCCTCTCGCCGTCAATATAAAATTCTACATGATATAGATTAGAAAGCAAACCTGAGATATCAATTTCTGACCAGATCGCACCGTTATTAATCTTATTGATTTGACGAATTACTCCCATCAAGTCTCTAAACCTGAGCTCTAATGAAGCATTTGCGGGAGCATTTTTTATTAACTGCAG
>JBDSEA010000243.1:0-4673 GCA_039920305.1 Chitinophagales bacterium | reverse complement strand
ACAGTCTATAAAGGTGTTACGCTTTCAGAAATCAACGTGCCGAAAATCGACATTTATACAAAGGTTGAAAAAGGAGCTTCTGCAAATACTAGCATCGTGTACATGGCGGTATCAAAGGGGTATGATAATTTTATTAGTCCTGAATCTGATAGTAATACCATGGAGCAGGTAAAAAATTTCTTAAATTCCTTAGTAAAGGATGCAAACATGTATTCAATTGACCTTCTCATCAGCAGCCACAGCGAGGCATTGAAGAAGGATGAGCAGGATTACCAGGAGCTGTTAAACGATAAAAGCAATCTGGAAAAGAAAAAAACAGATCTTGAAAAAAGCATAGCAGATCTTGATAATCAGATTAAAGAAAAGAAAGCAGAGATAGACCGGCGAAAAGAAGTAATGGAGGAGGTTAAGGAAAAAAAAGATGATTGATGTTTCGGATTCGCGGGATTAATTATTTTACTACAGTGATTTCAGATATTCTACCGCATTTTACTTTTCTTCACTGGTTAAATTCAGCTTCTTAAAATTATTGTAATGGATTCACAACATCCTTTAATGTAGTGAATCTTCTGTCGTGATAAAAGCCGCCCTTCATGTGTCCGTAGCCCGCCAATCCCGGCGTCACGTAACTGCTGTCAGGTGATCTGTCTGCCTGAAAGGCATCAATACCAATTTCCGCCAGTTTATGAGCATTCCATCCGGGTACGATAAACAGAGGGGAACATTGAAATCGGAGAAGGATTTCCATTCGTACTGCTGCACTTACCGGAAGATCCAAGGTAAATTCAGCTTCTCCGCACTTATCGGCACCGGTATAAAAATTGGTCTTCCACACCAGCCTTGGTAGTCACGCTTACACAAATACATGGCTCCCCGCTGCCACCATGAATAGGCATCATAAAGGATTCTGCAAGGTTATTAATATTTTTGGGTAGCTATTAACACAGATAAAACACTTCATATTGAAGAGGCATTTATAAAAAACCATTTCTTTTGAATGAAAGGTAATTCAAAATCCCCAGCCATCAGCTCTTCTAATGAAAGAATAAGGTTCCTTCGGGATGAATTCGAAAGGTTGTTACCTCCCCTTCCATGCAAGAAGATGGTTTGGCAGCGTGAGCAGCAAAAACAAATCAGAATTTTAAAGGCCACCCTCATCCATGAGCAATTTTTCTATGTAGCTGATCTGAGGGAAGGCAAGTTGAAAAACGTTAACTTCATAGAGAAATGGCTTGGCTACCCTGATCAGGATTTTACCATTGAAAAATTTATGAGTCTCATTCATCCTTCGCAGCAGCTTGCATTTAAACTTCTGTCATATAATCTTGCCATTTACCTCCTCGGAGGTAAAATGAAGCTCCAATTCATGGTTCAGTACTTTATTTTCCATGTTGCCCTGCGTCACATCAAAGGGCATTACCTGTTGTTCAAGCGTGTCACTTATCCCTTTCAATTTACTGATAAGAATCAGCTTTTGGAATACCTCACCGTATTCACCCTGCTTGGAGGCTATCAGAATACGCCTTTTTACTTCAGGGCATCTGATCAAAATGGAGATTTACTTGATATGCACTTGACCATTATTGAAAATATGCAAACCCAATTTAAATCTCTCCGTGTTTTCAGCACCCAGGAATGGCGTATTCTCACGCGCTACGCAAAAGATATCAATATAAATATTGCCATGCTAAGCCAGGCATTCCAAGTAAAGGAAAGCACCATCAAGGAATACAACAAACGCATTAAAGAAAAGGCGTCAAATATTTTTGAAAGGCAATTTACTTCAACCCGCGAAGTAGCGGCCTGGCTCGCCTACCAGGGAATATTATAGCTCTTAAAGTATAGAAAAATTTAATGTCCCACCTGGTAGGACAGGTCAATTGAGTCATGCTTCGGATATTTATCAAATGAAAAAATTTTCTCCTGATTTCTTAATATTCCTTTATTAAGCCACACAAAAAGTGAAGCTCTTAGTTAAATACCTCCTTAGTCAGGTTTCCCTCATCTCAGTGGAGGAAGAATTAAACAAGCTTGGTTTTCATCCGGGTCATATTAACCTCTCCATTGATATAAAAGAAGATATTTCTCACGACCAGCATAAGCAAATTAAAATGGCTTTAAGAAAGGGAGGGTTAGAATTGCTGGATGATAAAAAAGGAAGGCTCATTGAAAAAATAAAAAAGATAATTATAGATATGGTGCATGATGCTGATGAGCCTCTTAAAACGAACTTCTCAAGTTACCTCAGCGAAAAGCTCAGCTACAATTATACCTATCTCGCCAATATATTCTCAGAGGGAACAGGAACTACGATTGAACATTTTCTCATAATTCAAAAAATTGAACGGGCAAAGCAACTGATCAATCAGCATAAAGTCAACCTGACAGAAATTGCATTTCAGCTGCATTACAGCAGTGTGGCACATTTGTCCAACCAGTTTAAAAAGATAACGGGCTTGACCCCCTCTTTCTTTAAATCCCTGAAAAAGAAAACACACTACTCCATCTCAAAAGGTGTGAATCCTATAATTCTTTTACCCGGATTTACCAAGTCTGTATTAGATATAATTTGATCCTTCAGTTCCTGTTCGACAGGGGTGAAACTAAGTCACATCAAATTAAAGCCAGTAGTCTTGCCCATGAGATAATTGATTTCTGCGAAGAATTTTACTCCGCATTCCCCTTTAACCCTTTACCCGGGTTTCAACTTCACTAAGGGGGAGAAAAAATTTATATCCCAATCAGGTAACAGCAAAATAATTTTATAGGTAATGATGTAACAAAGTACAGCGCGGAGGTACCCACCTTTACTATCCTGATTATATAATCAGGGTAACCATAAAATAAAAATTTATCATGAAAAAACCGTACAGTATTCTAATCGCACTCATACTCTTCTTAATACCATCAGTCAATTTTGCTCAAAGTCCGCCGGACCTGGGTGCCGCCGCTTCTTTCGCATTATTTACCGCGGCAGGTGCATTCAGCAATGACGGAAACACAGTGGTTACCGGTGACATCGGAACCAACGTAGGTGCGTTCTCCGGATTTCCCCCAGGTATAGTAAACGGCGAAATAAATGTTGCAGATATTACTTCGGCTCTGGCTGCAGTAGATGTGTTGCTTGCCTACAGCTATCTTGCAGGCTTAATGTGCGATCAGGTTCTGGGAACAACCCTGGGTGGCGGTCAAATTCTTACACCGGGTGTTTACTGCCTGGGTGCTGCTTCAACCATCAACGGAACCTTAACATTAGATGGACAAGGTGATCCGAATTCAATTTTTGTTATTAAAATAGATGGAGCATTATCAACCACCACACTTTCAGAAATTGATCTGATCAATGGTGCTTCTGCATGCAACGTTTACTTCCAGGTAAACGGAGAAGTCGAGTTAGGAGTAAGCTCGGTTTTCCAGGGAACCATTCTTGCCAATGGTGCGATCTCCCTGCTGGATGGAGCATCTCTTAACGGCAGAGCTCTTTCACAGGCAGGTGCCATTTCCCTGCACAATAATACTGTTACGCTATCAGAGCAATCAGTGGCACCCGCAATTTCAACAAACGGCGGAGCAACCACATTTTGTGAAGGTGGCAGCGTAGTTATTTCAGGAAACACCGGCGGAACATTTAATACAGGGGAAACCACTTCATCAATAACAGTTACCAGCAGCGGTGATTATTTTGTAATAAATTCAGATGGCTGCGGCTCTGATACTTCAAACCATATCGTGGTAACAGTTAATGATTGCACAACGGATTGTGCAGCACCTACAGTATTCACAATTGATAGCATTTCTGCAGCAGAAGCTCAGATCTGCTTTAATTCCATTCCCGGTGCGCTGGGATACATTGTCGCCTGGCGTACTGTTCCTCAAACAGACTGGATAATAAGTACAGTAATAGCGCCTGACACCTGCCTGATCTTTACCAATCACTTTCCTGATGTGTATGAAATCGAGATAGCAACTATTTGTGCCAATGGTGATACTTCTGCATTCGGACCAATTTTTACCTACCAGACATTTGCGAGCTGTACAAAACCGCAGAATCCCTATACCAGTGCAATCACTGCTACGAAGGCTACTTTGAACTGGAGCAGCGTAAGCGATGCCGATAAATATGTGGTTTATTACCGCCCGACAGGCACAACAACCTGGACTAAGAAAACGATCAGTAAAACTTTTTTGACTGTAAAAAACTTAATGCCCTCTACTCAGTATGAGTGGAAGGTACAAAGCAAGTGCATCGGCACCACAAGGTCAGTAGGTGGTAAGTTCACAGGCCTGCAATACTTCACTACCCTGTCATTAAAGGTTGATGGTAGTATTACAACGGTGGAGATTACAGATGTCCATGTTTATCCGAACCCGTTATCACAGCAGTTTACTTTTGAATTTGAAGCAAATGGAACAGGCACTTTCAGTGTAACAATTGAAAATATCCTTGGCCGGATTATTTACAATGCGCAGCCCGAGCAGTATAGCGGAGCTGTAAAGAAGCAAATTGAACTGGGTGTAGTAGCGGACGGAATGTATATTCTTCATCTGAATATCGATGGAAAAATTTACACCCAGCGTTTAGTGGTTCAGCATTCTGATTAATTTATTATGGCTTTAATGGCGTGGCTGGCACATTTGTGTCAGTCACGCTTTTTTGATGACACTTACACCAT
>JBDSEA010000242.1:0-4748 GCA_039920305.1 Chitinophagales bacterium | reverse complement strand
CCATCAATTAAAATATATTCTGTTACTGAATTTTGGCAGCCGTTTGAATCACCGATAATCACTGTATAGAAACCGGTTTGAAGGATTGTGTAGGATTGATTGGTGGCGCCCGGAATATCAACGGCGTTGAATTGCCATTGATAACTATTTGCAACACTCGATGTGAGTGTATAGCCAAACTGGGAAATGGAGGGGAATAGCGGAGTTGGATACACGGTGATATATCCCGGCAGGGTGAGTGTATCAAGGCCATTAGCACTGGTGGTGATGAGTGTGACATCGTAAACGCCGGGGATGGCATAACAAATCAGAGGATTTTGAATGGCAGATGAAGCGGGATCTCCTCCTTCAAAATTCCAATTCCATCCAATGGGGTTATTAGTGGATTGATCGAAGAAGTTAATGCAAAATTTTTCGCAAACTGTTGAATCTGCAGCTATAAAGTCCGGTGAAGGAATGGAGGTTACAACTAGATCTGACGCGGACGAACATCCGTTCGAATCCAAAATTTCCACGGTGTAGGTGCCCGTTTGACTGATGGTGACCGTTTGTGTGGTAGCACCCGGAATTATAATTCCATCCATGAACCATTGATAACTATTTGCTGATGGATTACACGTTAGAACGCTTCCATTCTGAGAAATGGAAATTGCAAGTGGTGCATAAACCGTGATGTATGAAGAAAGGATGATGGTATCACTCCCGATGGGATTAGCCGTGATAAGCGTTACATCATACACTCCGGATGTATTGTAGCAGATATTTACCGGGTTTTGATCAGTGGAACCGGAGGGTGAGCCACCGGGGAAACTCCAGTTCCAGTCCGTGGGACTGTTGGTTGACAAATCAGAAAAATTTATACAAAGCTGCGGGCAGATTGCAGAATCTGAAACAGTAAAGGCAGCATCAGGAATCTGCAAGCCATAACAAAACTTAGCGAAGAAATAATCATAAGAATTCGCCCAGCTATCCTGGGTTTTCTCTCCCCCGGCATTTGCATTGGTGTAGGTATTTATCAATACGCATCCATCCTGCAATTCGCTGCACATGCCGCCCTCATTGTGGTCAAGGGTTAGGAGGGTATGATCCCATATTTTATTTCCGATACTGTCCACCTTAATGCACCAGGCCTGCTCAGCCTGGCTTCCATTGTTTTCAGATTTATCACCGCTGATTCCAGAATAGGAAGCACCGCTCAGCAGGAATCCGCCATCGGCGGTATGCCACACATTATAAAACTCATCCTCTTCAGCATTGCCACCGTAATGCTGATCCCACAATTTGTTTCCGTTAGAGTCGAGGCGGACAGCCCAGTAATCAGCATATACATTTCCCCAATTGGGTACTGTTTTATCACCGTTAATTCCGGCGTCAGTAATGGCAGCGAGTATGATACCATCATCGAGCGTGATATCCATGAAGGAATAGCTGCTGAGACCGCCTTCGGCGCTGCTGGTTCCATAATCTTTATCCCAGAGATAATTTCCATTCCCGTCAATTTTTATTACCCAGAAATCAGAGCCTCCCTTGGTGTTTTCAGTCTTATCTCCCGTAATACCGGAGTACGAAAGTCCTGCGAGGTAATAGCCCCCATCCTTGGTTTGCAGCACACGGCTGATGTAATCTTCCTTGGTGCCGCCATAATCCTTATCCCACTGGTAAACACCATTGGAGTCAGTTTTAATGATCCAGTAATCTGCCCCGCCCTTCCCCAAGCTGCCTTTATCACCGGAGCTATCGGCAGAAGTAGTTCCACCCAGCAGAAAGCCGCCGTCGGAAGTGGCATATACGCAGCTCATAAAGTCATCTTTCTTGGTGCCGTATGTTTTATCCCATAGCTTATTGCCGAGTGAATCAATTCTGATGATCCAGTAATCATTACCGCCACGGTTGTCCTCACTCTTATCAAAGCTGCTGTCGGCAGGGGTATAGCCACCGAGGATGAACCCCTGATCATGCGTTTCCATTACGCAGGTCATGTAGTTGTAAAAGGCCGCACCGCCGAAAGACTTATTCCATTGCATGAGACCATTTTCATCCGCCTTCACCACCCAATAATCCTGCTTTCCTTTAAGATCTTCTGTTTTGTCACCGGTGGCGTCTGAATAAGAATATCCCCATGAGATTGCGCCGCCGTCAGTTGTAGCAATGATGCCACCGGTGAAATCATCCTTTGTACCACCGTATCGGTAGTTCCAGATTTCGGTGAGCTGCGCAGCAGAGAGGAGTGATACAAAAATTAACGGGAGAAAAATGAAAACGAGCTTCATGATAAGAAATTTTGTAAAAACAATACAGCAAAAATCATTCTTTGATTCTGTGGAATGGGCAGTCGCAGGCTAAAATCATCCTGAAGAGCAGACTTCGCTAACTGAATGATGTCTCTTTCTTTGAGGCAGCCTGTAGCTTAAGTAGGTTAAGTTATGAGAATGAGAAAGCAAAGGATTACCGCAGCCGATGAACAGACACCGGCAAACTGCTTTGCGCATTCAATCAAAAGGGTAGAACGATAATGGCAAAAAAACTTCCGCTTGTTACATCACTAAGTCTCCTCTTCAAAAAGTAGTTTCCCGAATGCGGTTAAATCCACGGGTACCCGTATGCAGTTGAGCTTAGTGCGTTGCGTACGCGTTTCCTGCGTTCATCACAAATGTAGGATCAATTTTAAAATTAAATTCAATTCAATTTTACTTTCATCCACTAACCCAATCGCAATCACTCTTACATTTTCATTTCCAAAATGTAAAAAGATTTTTTCTCTGCGGCTCTAAGGTAAATTTTTTTTGCATCAGCAACCCACCAACCCAATCACAATCACCCTCACATTTTCCTTTGCGAATTGTAAAAAGATTTTCTGCAAGTTGAGTAATTTTGATTCATCAAAATGAAATCATGGTTTCAACAGTAAAAGAAATCAATCGCTACGTGGATATGCTTTCTGAAGAAGAGCAAGATCAATTGGCAAAGGCGCTTCGCAAAAAATTATTGATGGCGGAAGCAAATCGCCTATCACGTAAGAGCAAAGCCAAAACAATTCCCATGTCGGAGATTGTGAAGGAAGTTCGCATTGTAAGAAAGCAGCGCCATGCCCGCCAAAGCAGTCATTGATACCAATGTTTGGGTCAGCTATTTTATCAATGTCAGAATCAACTATCTCATCAAGTGGTTGCTTGATCACGATGTTGAAGTTTTCGTTTCTGGTGAGTTGATCAACGAAGTGGAAGAAGTATTGCAGCGACCAAAGTTCACTCACCGAAAATCTCGCAGCGACATTTTTGATTTCATTGAGTTGCTTCAGCAGGTTTGCACGAACCGAAAAGTGAAATCTGTTTTCAAAAACTCTCCTGATCCTTACGACAACTTTCTTTTTGATTTGTGCATCAGTGCCGGTGCAGATTATCTCATCACCTCTGACAAGAAGTTGTTGCACTTCGCTGCAGGATTTGAATTGAGCATCATAACTTTCTCTGGGTTCAGAGAATTATTCGCAAAGTAATTAGCTAGTGCTTTAGTTGTCGGACAGGACACCATAGGGGTCAACTTAACAGTACAATTTTTTTGAGATAGTTAGTAATTAAAGGGGAACGGTAAGATACTATTATAAAGGAGTAAGCCATCTTGAAAAGGCAAATCCTTTCGAAAGATGTACCATACTCAAAAATGCCTTACTAAAAACAAATGTAAGTTTTTGTTACAGATAATTTCTCTGCGGCAACTGAATGAACTGGCAAATCAATGTGGGTTCAGAAAAATGACCGATAAGCTTCAATTACTTTGTGGCATGGGAATCGGCCAAACGATGGTTGAGTTTCTGAATGTGAATGGGTATGATGCCTTAAATGTTATAGTCAGAAAAATCAGGAGAGAATGCCGGCACCAGGATTTGCTAATGCCGAAGAGATCGGCAATTTTCCTCACAAACAATTCTTTTCACCCGATCATTGTGCGAAGGATGAGTACATTTATCGGTCACAATTCTTAACAGTGTATTATTCTGAATTGGCAGATCAAGAGGAACAAAATTTGAATCACTGATTAAAACCGCGACACTATGGAAACCGAAAGAGTCATCTATACTGATGGTCATGATGTAAAAGTTACTTCTCACAAGCTGATTGTAAGAAAATCGGAATACCGTCTCGATGGCATCACGGCATTCAGGGTATTCATTCTTAAAGCAAATAAAGCTGTGCCCGTACTCTTAATGCTTCTGGGACTGGCGGCACTCGTTGCAGGTTTAATGAAGGTGCTTCCTGTTGATGCAATGAATCCTGTGAATGTGGGAGGTAAATTGCTCGATGTAAATGATGTTGCTGCGATCACGGGCGGTCTTCTTTTCCTTGCGGGAATAATATGGATGATCGCGGTTCAGGATCGTTATGCTGTTCAAATTACCACTGCCGAGGGAAATAAAAATGTGATCCTGAGCACCAAGCGTGATTATGTTAATCAGATTGTTGCTGCACTCACCACGGCAACCACTCCGATTCTTTAGTCCCTTGTCAGACATGCCAGGTTCAGTATATTTTTGCGGATCCATTCATGCCGCAACTGCTTCAATTCACTTCGAGAGGAATTTACTGTGAGCCGGGTGACTTCTACATTGATCCCTGGCAGCCGGTTCATCGTGCCGTAATCACCCATGCCCACAGCGATCATGCATATCGTGGCCATGATCTTTATCTGGCTCATCGTCAGTCGGTTCCTGTTTTAAAGTACAGGTTAGGAGGCGACATCACTGTTCAGCC
>JBDSEA010000241.1:0-8319 GCA_039920305.1 Chitinophagales bacterium | reverse complement strand
ACCATTTAAATCCTTCCAGGATAAAAACCCCCAGGCTCTTCCCCCGGGTGTATTTCCCGGTGCAGGAATACCCATGACTCCGTAAACTCCAAATTGATATGGGATGCTGTCGCCCTTCATCCATGTCCATTCACTGGTGCTGATATCATATCTCCACACTGCATTGTAATCACTGAAACCACCTGCGAACAACCATAAATTTCCTATTGAATCAACCCAGGTAACCGGCCCGTACATCGCAGGCGGAGTATTACCGGGTGCTGGCACCTGCACTGTTCCGAAAACACCTGCCGATCCCCCGCTGCTGCTGCCCTTCATCCAGGTCCATTCACCTTGCTGAGCATTTGCGGGATTCAAAAAAATAATAAGGATGGGAAACAGAATCATATTTTTTATCATGGTGTGAAGTTTTATTTAATCAGCATGAACTGCGATCGTCCATTTCAATGCAAAAAAATACATTTAATTAATAAACTAAATTTTGTCAACAGATTGATCCACTATAAATCATTTAATTACCACCATTTTCTTTTTTACAAAATCATTCTCCGTTTTTATTGTAATGAAGTAAATTCCGGATTGAGCAAGTTCCAAATCAATATCCATATTCCGGTTGGCTGACGAAATCTTATAGTTTGAATAAAAAACACTTTGACCAATAGCATTCCTTACCTCAATGGAAGCATCCCCCGTTACTGTTGCACCAGAAAATTCAATGGTGAAGTTTCCGCTTGAAGGATTTGGATAAATGGTAATACCTGCACCTCCATTCAATACATCAATTCCTGTAATCAAAACATCTTTCGATGTGGAATTCACACAGCCGTTTGAATCACCAATGATCACAGTGTAAGTACCGGATTGTAAAACGGTATATGATTGACTGGTAGCTCCCGGGATATCCGCAGCATTCAGCTGCCATTGATAAGTACTCGCAGGACTCGATGTGAGGACGTAACCCACTTGAGTGATGGCAGGAAAGGGTGGCGTCGGATTGACAGTTATATAATCAGGGAGGGTAAGTGTATCGGTCCCGTTTGCACTGGTTGTAATGAGTGTAACGTCGTAGGTACCCGGTGTGGCGTAGCAGATGCCTGTGGGGTTTTTGTCAGCAGAAGATGTGGGACTTCCGCCGGGGAATTCCCATTGCCATGCTATGGGGTTGTTCGTGGATGAATCAAAGAAGCTGGTACAGAATTTCTCGCAGATGGCTGTATCCGAAGCGTTAAAAGAAGTAGATGAAACAACAATAAGCTCTTCCACAGAAACATCGTCAACATAGTAATAGCTGCGATCATGAAATCCCCCGGGATTAAAACTAACAATGCTGGTGGATGCGTTATTGTAAAAATTTCCAATGATCAGATATTGCCATTCATCCGTTGCAACGATGGTATCAGCTAAATAAATCCAGGCGCTTGTATCAGTGATCACATCGGTATAATTGATCTGCGGAGCATATCCTAATTCATAGTCTATGAGCGAATTTGTAGCTGTTGCAGAAAAACCCACACCCATATTATTGGTGGCATATTGAGAATTATCGGCAAGGCACACATACATTGAAACAATGTACTGTTGTCCGGAATCCATAGGCTGCGATAAGGGGACCTGCAGGTATTCCCGGTAGGCATAGTTGTATGTGTATGTGTAAAATCCTGCAAAAATATTTCCGCTGTGGGGTGGCTGCCACCCATTGCAGAATATGCTTGTGCTGTGAGGCTGATAGTTAGTACATGAAGAAAGTATGAGTGTAGAAAGAATATCCGGTGTTGCCTCTGTGGGTGAAGTCCAGCTGTCAATGGCTGCTGCAAAATCCGCTGGCGTCGGTGTCCAGCCACAAGGTACATTTCCATAAATCTCAAAATCAGGGTTTGAGACAAGATTCTGAGAGAAAGAATGGGAGATACATAATAAAAAACTGAGGGACATGTAAATTTTTTTCATAGGTATTGTATTGTTGATGATGATAATGAAAATATAACTGTAAGCCGTGCATTATTTTTCTTCTAAAAATGTGCAACTAAAGGTATGATATTCCTTGGGTCAGATTAAACTCTATTGGTATTATAAGGTGTTAATCTGGTAAATTACTTTTGTGCTTTAATCCTATCATGACTTCCCTCGACATCACCCATACCGTATCTGATCGGTTTCTCCGGTACGTAAGAATTGATACTCAGTCCGATCCTGAATCAGCTTCTGCGCCAACCACTGAAAATCAAAAAGACTTATCCAGGTTGCTGGTGGAAGAACTGAAAGCCCTGGGGGTTAATGATGCATTGCTCGATGAGTTTGGAATTGTGTATGCCACCATTCCTTCAAACACTGATAAAAATGTCCCGGTTATTTGTTTTTGCTCACATGTTGATACTTCTCCTGATTGCAGTGGTGCCGGTGTGAATCCCGTCATTCATCAAAATTATGACGGTAAGGATCTGGTTTTACCCAAGGATTCTTCAGTGATCATTAAACAAAAAGAGCATGAGGATTTGAAGTCTCAAACCGGAAATGACATCATAACCGCTGACGGAACAACCCTCCTTGGCGCCGATAATAAAGCCGGTGTCGCCGCCATTATGGATGCTGCAAATTACCTGATGAGCCATCCGGAAATCAAGCATGGAGGTATCAGGATCCTTTTCACACCAGATGAGGAAGTAGGTCATGGTGTAGATCATGTTGACATGAATAAACTTGGCGCACAGTTCGGCTATACCATTGATGGCGAAACAGCAGGTACTCTTGAAGATGAAACCTGGGCTGCTGACTTAGTGGTGCTGACAGTGAATGGCGTAAGCGTGCATCCGGGCTTTGCAAAAGGTAAAATGGAGAATGCAGTTAAGATCGCAGCCTCAATAATTGATGCACTTCCCAAGGATGAGCTCTCCCCGGAAACTACTGATGGAAGAAACGGCTTCATTCATCCGGTAAGCTTCAATGGAACACTCGAACAGACAACCATAAAATTCATCATCCGGGATTTCACTGTGGAAGGTTTGCAGTCAAAGGAAAAACTTTTACAGGCATTTGCTGCCAAGGAAATGAGCAACTATCCACTTTCTGCTTTTAAGTTTGAGGTGATCGAGCAATACCGCAACATGAAGGAAATTCTCGATCAGCATCCAGAGGTTTCTGAATATGCCCTCGAAGCCATCCGCAGAGCCGGATTGAAGCCAGAGAGGCGAAGCGTCCGCGGCGGTACGGATGGCTCACGGCTTTCATTTATGGGAATGCCGTGTCCAAATCTATTTGCAGGCGAGCATGCATTTCACTCAAAGCAGGAATGGGTTTCAGTTCAGGACATGCAGAAGGCTGTGGAAACGATTGTACATCTCTGCATGATCTGGGAAGAGAATAGCTGAATAAAAAAGACAAGCAAGGATAATCCTATTTTTATTTAAAAGCATCAACACCATAAGGATTATCAATCATGATTACTGCAGGAATACCACTGCCCGCCAAAAAATAAAAATCTTATTTCGCAGTTAAAGCCCGGCTTAGTTCACCATTACCAAGCGGAAGAATTCTGGTTAAGTGAAGAATCTATTTGCAATTACTAAAATGCGCGGGGGAATGAATAATGACAATTATATACCTGACATTAAAAACCATTTCGATCTTTATTCTCTTCCTTTTAATCAATCAATATCTCTTTTGTCCCCAATATCATTTCCCCGCTACTCATCCCTTCTCGGGAAATAAAATTTATAATCCTTATGCAAATGCAGATTCAGCCCAATGGCGGAAATGCAATTTCCATGCACATACGCGGGCATGGAAAGGATTTACCAGCGGCACAGGAAGTGCCGGGAAATTATGGAACAGGTATGATTCGCTCGCATATGATGTACACTGCATCAGTAATTACGAGCGTGTGAATCGGTACCGGGATACTGCAGTCAATTACCTTTCCGCCTATGAGCACGGATATGGCTTAAGGAAAAATCATCACATCATTTTAAACAGGCGAAAGGTTATTTGGGGTGAATACTATTTTCCGCAAACCCTTTCAAATAAGCAACACATGCTTGAATGCCTGAGGGTAAACGACACTGCGCTTCTTTGCATCAATCATCCCCTGCTTTCGTATGGGTTTGCTCCTGATGATATGCGGGTTCTTTCCGGATATGATTGCATCGAGGTACTGCGTGGTGATAATACCTATTCATTTCTAAACTGGGATGCGGCGCTTGAATCGGGCAAGCCGGTCTTCATTCTGGCCAATGATGACGTACATGACATTGCCATCACCTTCGAGGTTGCAAGAAACTGCACGTGGGTCAACGCAGGATCATCGAGAGCAAATGATATCATCCGGGCCTTAAAATCAGGTAATGCTTACGGAATGATCATTGGCGGGTCGGCTACGGAAACCTTTGGGCAGAAGCTGGCGCGCGTGAATGCAGGGATGCCGCTGCTGCGTTACGTACATGTATCTGGTGATACCATACACCTTCGTGTAAGCGAACCCGCGCTGCGAATATTATTTTTTGGATCAGGTCTTCAGCAGCTTGCTCCTGAGCAAAACGGAATGAATGGTGAATACATCCTGAAATCCACTGATCAATATGTTCGGGCTCAAATTTTTTTTGATGACGGAACGCAGATAGTGCTCAATCCCTTGTTTAGATATGACGGGAAATTTCCGGAGCAAATAATGCCAGAGGTAAATGAAGTAAGGACCACTCTCTTCAGAATAATGGGGGGGATTATTTTGGTCGGGTATATCATTGCAATCATACTATTGCCGCATAGGAAACATCATAATTCAATCTGAAAACAAACATTCCCGGAAAGCTTTAAACCCTGCATTATTGTGGGAGGAAAATTTAAAATCGGGGTCTGGCTTGAGCCAAAATTATTTTCAGCAACCTCCTTGCGGGTATCAATGAAAGAGGAGGCTACCTTCGCGGACAAATAAAAATCACTATGGATTTAAATCCTCCTGTGAGACTATCAGCAATCGGCCTGGTGATCAGGGCCAGGCTTGTTGGTGATGAAAACTATCTTTTGAAAGGCATTAATGAGATACACATGGTGCGAAATGGTGATCTCACCTTTGTGGATCATACCAAATATTATGACAAGGCATTGAATTCAGCAGCAAGCGTAATCATCATCAACAAAGAAGCCGATGCGCCGGCAGGTAAAAATCTTTTCATAAGCGATGATCCGTTTCGTGATTATAATTTACTTACGAACCATTTCCGTCCTTTTGAAAAGGCAGCGCAGCAAATATCTCCTTCAGCAACAATCGGGGAAGGAACTGTTATTCAGCCAGGGGCTTTCGTTGGAAATCATGTAGTAATCGGAAAAAATTCATTGATTCATGCCAGTGCGGTTATTGGAGATTATTGCATCATAGGCGATGATTGTGTGATTCATTCAAATGCAGTAATAGGTGCTGATGCCTTTTACTTCAAAAAATATCAGGAGCAGGGATACGTGAAGATGCATTCCTGCGGCAGAGTAGTGATTGGTAATCATGTTGAAATCGGGGCATGCACTACTATTGACCGGGGGGTTTCAGGAGATACCATGGTTGGGGATGGATGCAAATTCGATAACCATGTCCATGTAGGTCATGATACGGTGATCGGGAAGAATTGCTTGTTTGCAGCGCAGGTAGGAATTGCCGGGGTTACAATCATAGAGGATGATGTAATCCTCTGGGGGCAGGTAGGGGTAAACAAAGATCTTGTGATTGGAAAGGGTGCGGTTGTGTATGCTCAATCGGGAGTAGCTTCTTCCATTGAGGGAGGAAAAACTTATTTCGGAAGCCCTGTTCAGGAGGCAAGGGAAACTATGAAGCAGATTGCGTGGGCGAAGAGACTGAAGGAGCTGTTTGAGAAAAAATAAATGATGAAAGTATGAAGAATGGCAGATAAACAAATCCACCTGGGGTCATGAGTAATATCCTTGTTCTCGGCGCCGGCATGGTAGGGCGCGCCATAGCACTTGACCTGGCTAATAAACACCTGGTCACTTCTGTAGATGTAAGCAATAAAAACCTTGAGCTGCTTCATGCCGGCATCAGGAAAATCGATGCCGATCTTTCCAACCCCCGCGAAATTATACGGGTAATTGCTGATGCTGATCTGGTGATTGGTGCGGTTCCCGGCTTCATGGGTTTTGAAACCGTGAAGACAGTGATCTCTGCCGGAAAAAATATCGTGGACATTTCTTTTTTCCCGCAAGATGCATTTGATCTCGATGCATTGGCTAAAGAAAAAAATGTGACTGCCATTGTGGATTGCGGCGTTGCTCCCGGCATGTTCAATATCATACTCGGGTATCACAACGAGCGCATGCAGATTGAAAATTTTGTAGCGATGTGCGGCGGATTGCCGGTAAAGCGAACCATGCCCTTCCAGTACAAAGCGCCTTTCTCACCCGTAGATGTTCTTGAAATATATACCCGCCCTGCAAAGATTGTTGTGAATGGAAAACAACTCACCGTACCCGCACTGTCTGATATAGAAGAAATAAATTTTGACGAAGCGGGAACACTCGAAGCTTTCAACACCGATGGGCTCCGGTCATTGCTGCACACAATGAATATCCCGAATATGAAGGAAAAAACACTTCGTTATCCCGGTCACACAAAATTGATGGAGCAATTGAGAGAAATGGGGATGTTTTCAGAAGAAGAGATTTCTGTGCGGGGACAAATGGTGAAGCCAGCAGAGTTTACCGGCGCACTCTTTTTCCCGAAGTGGAAATATGAACCCGGTGAGGAGGAATTCACAGTGATGCGAATTATTATCGAAGGTGTTGAAGTTGAAACCCCGGTGCGCTACCAATATGATTTATTTGATCGCTATGACAGGCAAACTAAAACTTCTTCGATGGAACGAACTACCGGCTACACCTGCACTGCGGCCGCGAACCTGGTACTGGATGGATGGTATTCACAGAAAGGAATATCACCCCCGGAGTTTTTGGGAAGGGAAGAAAAGAACTTTCATTACATCTTAAATTACCTTAAACAGCGTAAAGTGAACTTCAAGGCGAGTTCGTAATGAGCTGCAAGTTAAGGCAATGGTTCGCCCTAAGAACTTAGCTCATGACCTTGTTATGAAAGTTCTCATTAAAAAAGTAATTACAGCTTCTTATGTTTATGCATTAAGATATTTCTGTTAGTTCTGTAGGCTCACTCACCCAATTCGCGGGGTAGTTACTCAGACTTATTGAAAAGAAAATGATCTTCCTGTCCCTGGTGCCTGAGCTGGTTTTTTTTGACAGGAAATTTTTTCTCGTCGAAATCGTTTTTATCCGGACGTGATATGATTTAATTTCGACAACGCATTTATATGGAACTGCTTAATAACAATTACCAGCTTCTTATCCGGAAACTTGATGAGTTCATCCGCAAGTTCTATGTAAATCAGCTTCTGCGTGGTGCCATTTACACAGGGGCCATCCTTCTTGCCGCTTTTCTCATCATTGACGTATCAGAATATTTTTTCTATTTTTCATCAGCCGTGAGAACGGTTTTGTTTTTCGGGTTTCTCAGTGGTGCACTTTTCGTTCTGATCCGGTGGGTAGTTCTTCCCATGATGCATTATTTCAGGCTTGGGAAAATTATTTCGAATGAAAAAGCAGCAGCTATCATCGGTTCCCATTTCTCAGAAGTGCAGGATCGCCTGTTGAATATTCTTCAGCTAAGTAACCAGTTGAATGGAAATGTAAGTGGAGGAATGCATCCTCTCGGGAATGACTCAGGAGGCGCTTCACTTATTGAAGCGAGTATCAATCAAAAGATTGTTGCCCTGAAGCCAGTACCATTTTCTTCCGCTATAAATCTTTCAGTAAACCGAAAATATTTACGTTACCTGGTTCTTCCTGTACTTGCTCTCACTTTCATTCTTTTTTCATCCCCCGATGTTTTAAGGGATTCTACTTTGCGTCTGATTCATCACAGGGAATATTTTGAGAAGAAAGCGCCTTTTCAATTCACAGTGCTGAATGGAAAGCTACAAACCATTCAGTATCAGGATTATGAAGTGAAGATTAAAGTAAAGGGTGAGGCATTACCCGCTGAAGCAGGAATCGGAATGAATGGCTTTCAATACCCGCTTAAAAAAATCTCTCCTACGGAATATTCTTACCATTTTGTGAAGCCGCAAAAAAATATATCTTTTTATATTACTGCTAATGGGTTTCGCTCAAGGGATTATGAGCTGAAAGTGTTGCCAAAGCCGATCATCATTAAATTTTCCTCAGATTTGAATTTCCCCTCCTATACAGGCAAAAAAGATGAGCGGCTTCAAAACATCGGTGATCTTACCGTTCCCGAAGGGACAAGTATCAACT
>JBDSEA010000240.1:0-6890 GCA_039920305.1 Chitinophagales bacterium | reverse complement strand
TAGGTGCCTGTAGAGTTTGTAAGAGTAACAGTAATACTCCCATCAGTTGTTGTAGTCAATTGGTAATAGTCGTTATTATCATGCGTGCCACCATTAAAGCGATAGTCAATATGACCAGTTACTGTTGAGTTCTCAGCTATTGGAAGCGCTGTTGCTGGTGTGTTGTTTGGCTCAACATCATTCGAAATTCCATCAGTTGTTAAAGAATTAGTGAGGGTATAACCTGAATAACCGTCCTGTCCCAATACATCAATATAATAAGTACCTGCTGCTAAACCCACAGTGGTCATATGAATACCAGAGCTGCCGGGATAACCCGAAGTGCTATTGATTATTGTAGTTCCATCATTATCGACAAGATACAGATAAACATAATTACCAGGAGTATTAGTTAAGTTGAGATCAATAGTTCCATCATTAGTAGTGGTAATTGAATACCAGTCATGATTGTCATAGGTATTCCCATTTCTGAAATAATCTATATGCCCCTGTGTACTATCATTTACGGGTATCACATTGGCAGTGGTGTAATTATCATTGGGTTCTTCATCATTTGCACGAGGGTCAGGTGTAAACACATCAGACAAAGTATAGCCGCTGTAACCATTTATACCATATACCAGAACATAATAAACTCCTGCAGAGAGTCCCGTTCTTGTCATGGTAATTCCACCTGCACCCGGATAACCACTCGTGTTTGCCAGCAGGGTTGTTCCATCAATATCATAGAGGTAGAGATAAATATAATTTCCAGGGTCATTGGTCATAGTAACACTGAGGTTGCCATCGCTTGTAGTGGTTACCTTATACCAATCGTTGTTATCGTACACGTTGCCATTATAGCGATAATCAATATGTCCCGTTTTATCTCCGTTCAGGGGCAGGGTTTTGGCCTGCGTGTACACATCATTCGGCTCGTTATCATTTGCGAGCGGATCAGGAGTTAAAGTATTGGTTAAGGTATAATTGCTTACCCCATCTATATTGTAAACCTGAATGTAATAAGTTCCCGCTGCAAGGCCATTGGCCTGCAGAGTAATTCCTCCTGCACCGGGATAGCCGGTTTGGGTGACGATCAATGTTGCACCGTCGCTATCAAATAAATACAGATAGGTATAAGCCCCATCATTTGTAATAGTAAACGTAATATTTCCATCGGCATTTGTAGTGAAAACGTACCAGTCACTATTATCGTTAATTGCTCCGGCAGTACCCGAAACAGATCCATTGAGTGCAATGGGGTCAGCTCCTGCAGCAGTGTTGTTATCGGGTTCGGTATCAGCAAAAGATACTGACCAGCAGAACAGCATCAGCATCACTGAAATAAGTGTTGATTTTACTTTCATAATGTAGAGAATTTAAGGTTTAGGAATTTTGATGCAATACTAACTAATCGCTGCATCCAAACCTACTACTAATTCTTGCGGGTTAAAAATGCAGGGCTGATGCTGCTTTAACAAGAAAGATCAATGCATTCACGTTGATGAGGAATGAAAAAACTCTGACCCGGGGCCAAAAGAATAATGTCTCGGAAAGTCGCAAGGTCTCGCCTTTTGACCGATCAACCGGAGAAAGCAGGACAAAGTCAGAATAACAATCACTGTTGTGAGAAAGATGATCGTAAGAATATTTGCTGTTTTCTTTTTAGTATCAGGTAATCAGTTCACTGCGCATGGGTGTTCAAAGTGCAATGCGCCTGTGATGTACTACTCTCTTAAATTACATTCATGCCAGCCAGTCACTTGCCGTTACCGCATCAAATACATTTTACCGATTCCCCGCTTAAAATACTGATCGGTGCCGTTGTCATAATGATCCATATTCTTGCCGTTGAGCACGGCCTGCACCTTGTAGAAGTATAACCCATTAGCGAGCTTGTCGCCAAACTGGTCAGTTCCGTCATAGGAAAAATCGGTGATGTTGTTACCGATGTGAATGTTTCCGATCTGCCCTAAGAATATTTCTTTCACCACCTTTCCTGTGATCGTATAGATGGTGAATTTCATCTGCTGAGGAGTTTCATAGCCGGTGAGGGTAAAGACAAACCGGGTGGAGGTAGAAAAAGGATTCGGATAGTTCAGCACGTTCGAAAGCATGGGCTTGTTGATCACCTCGAAAGAGATCTTGTAGGCATTATCACCGCTGGCATTCCCGCCACGATCATAACCCTGCACATAGAGCTGATAGGTTCCATCAGTGAGAAATTCTTCCTTCAACTCCACGCGCGCAGTGTTTTCTTTTGAAAGATTGGCGGAATCAGCAGGATAAAAGAAGGCATGAATATTATCAAACAGCACATCATGGCGGGAGCCATCCGGGTAGATGAAATAAATGTCGAACTCAGAAGTATCATTCATCGGCACAAATTTATTTTCATCCTTCAGCATGATCTGGATATCGGGCTTGGCGGAAACCAGGTCGCCATCAAATATGTGCACCCCATCGAAAGTGACATCCAGCAGGGGGTTCAGGTTATCAGAGAGAACATTGAAGCTTGTAATACCGATATTGTTGAAATGATACTGTTCCGGCTGATCATTATCCGGGTTAGCTTCCACGAACAAATAATCAGTGCCTGTATAGCAGTTGCAGCTTGTTTCAAAATTATAAGTCACATGAATGGTATCATTACCAGCCAGTGGTTCATAGCGCCTGGTATAAGAGTGAAGTGCATTTGTGACATCGGTAACCTCATATTTCATCAGCATGCTGTCCATATTCCAGGGCGTCAGGTTTTCAACAGCGCACGAGAGGGAAAGCGGAAGAAACTGGTGAATAGTATCCACGAATGAAAAATACGCAGCCGGATTGAGGGCTGCTTCCGGAACCGGCTGGTAGTTGATTCTCCAGTAATCAAGCTGCACTGGTGTGCGGTTCGTTGAATCCAGTGAGTTCAGCTTGAGCCGCAGATAGGGATACTGGCTTACGCTGATTCCTGCTATAGTAGTGTCACTTGCTAAAACATTATTGGCAAGTACGGTTTCTGTTCCATCATTATTCACACCTATCACCTGAAGTGAAATATGATCAGTGTTTTGTTCAATTGAATTTGCCTTCCAGTGAAGTGACGTCCACGAGGCAGCAGGACCAATCAGGGGAGATTCAATGTAGCCATTGTCCCATTCACCCGTGAAGTTAAAACTCGTATCAATGACCGAAGTGATCGTATCCCCTGTGATCTCATACACGGGGTAATCCGGGCTGTGTTTTTTAAAGAAGGCTACATAGGGCTGCGTTGCTCCTACATTTTGAATCTGTGACAGTCCCAGGTTTGTAAACGCCTGCTTTTGCATGCTGTCCCAGTTAGCAGCATATAAATAATTCATTGACATGAGCAGTATGTAATCACCATCCGGAATAGTATCAAGGAGGAAATCATTCATCACCTGATTGTTTGCGCCGCCTGTATAATAAAAGCATGCATTCCGATCTCCGGTCTTGCACTGTATGCTGCCATATTCGGCCGGGGCGCATCCGCTTTGCCCGTTTATTCCCCAGAAGGTTCCGTTACTCGAATCAATCACGGCAATTAATAGGGTGCTGCCGCATTGAGCACAATCCCACCGCCCTAACAGAACGCTATTGAGGTAAAAGGCAATGGCATCGTTGGCAATCAGTCCCCCGTAATTCACAACGAATCCATTATAAGCACTGATTGTTTTTATATCATCCACAAATTTGAAAACCCGTGTTTCCGGCAATTCGATATTGCCCGATGTCTGAATGGTTGATAGATGCTGGAAGTAATGTGACTGGTTCCACCCGGGTGAAGAGCCGGGCAGATAAATGAATGAGGCATTATGCCAGGCGTATTCATTGCTGTAAAGTGTATCGAGGCTTGTGCGCCAGTAATAAACAACACTATCCTTCATGTTGAGTGATGGGGTCCACTTAACCACACCACCCCCCTGAACAATGGTTTTTGCTTGAAGCAGTACACTGTTAAACATTTGTGTGGTATCAATCTGTATCACGAACTGCTTTGGCGCGGCAAAGGCATTTACAGTAGAAGCCTTGAGTGTTACGCCCTGGTCGCTTACAATGGAATAATCATAGGGCCATACCGGCACCAGGTCATCTGCACTGATGATTAGATTGGAAGTCCACTCATTGTTGGTTTCAGAGATTTCATCAATATCGCCGTTAACGGATGAATCATTGAATCCCGCATCAATCTTTACATAAAATTTATTCAGGCCAAATGCTTCTGAAGATTCCGTTTGAATAGCCAGCCGGAGAGTATCATTAAAATAAGGGGCTTTGATTTTAAGATGATATAAATTTTGTTCTTCACCGCCCGGAAGGGTGCGCCTGACATCCACATAAACTGAATCTTCAGTCGCTTTACCCAGATTATAGGAAATAATCTGGAGAAAAAAAGAATCCAGGCCTGCAGAAACTGCAGGTGGATCGAAGCTTACATTCTGGGATTCAAGATCATAATCCGGTTTTTGATGTGTGTTTAATTTTAAAGCGGGGTCACCGGCAAGCAGCATCTGCTCAGAGGTAGCCCTGTCAATGTCATTTCCCGATTGAGTGTAAACATCCTGAATAGTTTTCTGAATGATATCACCAATGGGCATATCATATTGCTTATAAGAAAGGTTTCTGTAAAAATTCTCGCTGTATTTATCCAGGCTGGTGGCAACAGAAAATATGGATGGACCCAGAAAACCTATTGAGCCGCTTTTCTCCGCCAGCACAAAATTATCAGCTACACCGTGATAGGAGGTAAACAGGTTTCCAATCAGGCAGCCATTGGTCAGCAGCAGCGGATATTTCCCCTCATTATGGTAATCTTCGGGCTTATCCAGATTAAAGTCAAATGAATTAAAGGAAGAATGCCCGTAGAAGGTAATCAGCGAAACACCATTCTGAATCAGCGAATCAATTTCTGCATTGGTTGCTAACTCGATCGGGTTGTTATTGTCCTTGGCAAAAGTGTGAACCTGTCCCCCAAACAGCGTGTCCTCAATGATGGTTTTATATTTATTAAGAAAGCCCAGGAAGTAAGCCTGGTCAAATGTATTGCTGCCCCCGCACAAATGCATTACCCGCTTCATCCATGCCTTATTGGCCACGGTTTGAAATCCACTGATCTGCGCCGTCATAAACTGTTCCTGCTTCTCAAGGTATGCTTCAATTTCTTCAGGCTTTAATACAGGAAGTCTTCCCACAGGAATCAGGGGCGTGGGAGAATAACCTCTTGAAGATAACAGCGCATCAGAACCAGGAGCGCCATGTGTTGGAACAAAACAGTATTCTTTTAGAAATGGCTGATCATTCATGGCAGTGAATTCAATTCCTTTCCCGATTAAAAAGAAATATCGTTGCTGTACCGGCAACCATTTATCAGTTATGTATGACGCAAATTTTCTTATTGATGAGGGATGATAGCGGATCCCATAAGCAAACTGATCGTAAAGCTCATTGATGTTTGCAATAATTGATTTATAGGGAGCAGGATAAATGAGCGGATTTTCTTTATCAGCACGGTAATTCTCAACCCAGTTATTTCCCATGCTATCCATGAGCATCGCCGGATGGGTGATGATGATAAAATTTCCCTGGTTCGCTTCAATGCTGTAATCAGTGAATTGCACAGTCCATATAGAATCAATTAATCGAATTGCAGGCGTATCATTCGCAATCATCAATAGCTGCCTTTCAGGCTGTAATGATGGGAGAAGGAGAAATTTTCCTGTATCATTTTGCATGATGGCTGTGAGTCGCAGCTTGTTGGTAAAGTCATAAAGTATGGGTGTTGTTCCGGCTTCATCAAAGTTGCCTGCCTCAATGTATTGATTTGTACCATTTGAGCTGAGGCTGAAGCTTATTGATCTTAGATTATCAAAATCAAATAGCCGGGGATACTTGAAATCGAACCATGGAACAGAGTTATAATCGAACTCCGATGGAGAAGCGGCAGTGGAATATTGCAGCGTGGTAGTCGGAGCGGTAAGCCATGACGCAGCAATATTGGTAAGGTCCAGCCGGTTCATGATGAAGCCGTTGTAGTTCCCGTTCCATATTTCATTGCCATTCACATTGATCACCATCCAGTGGTCATAATTTCCATAATTCGTATTACCGTGACCGTAGCCCAGTATGGCAGTCTTTAAATCAATATTGGGACCTGCGGTGTAAGGATGCGGAGTGCTAACCAAAAAATCTTTATTGGCTTTATTGAATAAGGGATCAATGTAGCCTTCAGTATTGCTAAAATCAGAATTCCAGAGCCATTGGCCTTCCAGTGCAACGGCGCCGCGGCACAAAAGGTCGCTCGTACGTGCTTTTCCGCCGACAAAAGAGGTGGTGTACCAGCAATACAATTCCTTCGGAGGCGCCCCTGCTATTATGTTCGTGACGTCAGCGATATGGTTCACACTTGGGGCGCTGCTCCATGTAAGGTAATAATATGCAGTATCACTAAACAAGCTCAGTTTGTCATTTGCCTGCCAGTTATGATCTGCATATAGCGTGGAATCCCAGTACCCATCATTATGTACTCCATAAAACTCAATATAGTCAGCATTTCCGAGAATACCCGGTGTAGTAATGTAAACAGGCACTTCCTGCCCGCGCGCAAAGAGTTGAATATTGCTGCCATTGATTGAGGTGACCGGCACCCCAAAGCTCTGCAGGGTTGAATAATTTATACGGTACATGCCATCCTGCACAATCCGCAGCTTGAAATAGGTCTGGCTGAAATTGATCCACTCATTCCCGTAGAGCTGGGAATGCACTTTGGAAAACATTCCAATTAATAATAAGAAGAGTAGAACTTTCCTCATCTGCTGCTTTTAATTCGGGCGTCATCTATCGCTATTCGAAGTGAGAAGACGTTGGAATAAAGTGATCCCGAAAGATCACCAAGATTGGTTAATGCA
>JBDSEA010000239.1:0-4269 GCA_039920305.1 Chitinophagales bacterium | reverse complement strand
CCGGAAGATTAATCTCGAAACAATCTGTTTTGCTTAATAAAGGCATGAATATATCCAACCTTGATGTACATGGACTTAAGGATGGATTTTATATTGTACAGCTCAATACCGGGAACGGAATCAATTTCCGGAATGTAGTGATTCAACGATAATAAGGTATCATGATCTGAATCTGTTTTATCATAATAAAAGCTGCTCCAGTTGAAACAGCTTTTATTATGAGATGACAGCAAAAAATTACTTGTTAATATTTTCCCAGCGCTGCTTCAACCTGTCATATGCATTGTTAAGATCATTCAGCTCATTCTTCATCGCCTGCCTGAATTCATCCTGCTTCTCATTGGGGATGGCATCAGCGTTTTTCATGCGTTCAGCAAACTCCTTAGCCCTTACTTCAAACTGATCCACTGATTCTTTAAAATCGGGGGCATTGATCTGCTTTGACCTTGCTTCCTCACGAATACGATCTGCCTGTGACATCACTTGCTGATATTTGTTCCTGAGATCCTGCCTGTATTCTTCCCAGTTCATTTTTTGATTATCACCCGGCATACCTGCTTTCACATTTCCTTTGTTCATAGCTTCCCACCTGTTACGAATTTTTTCATAATCCGCGTTCAGCTTGTTCAGCTCTGATTTCATTTTCTTTCTGAACCGTGCCTGCTTTTCATCAGGAATTGCATCAGAATTTTTCATTCGCTCGCCAAATTTCTTTACATTCGATTCAAACTTAGCAAGGGACTTTTTAAAATCAGGATGATTCATGGTTTTTGCAGCATATTCCTTTTGCATGTGATCTATCTGATTCATCACGTGCTGGTATTTGGTGCGCAGGTCCTGCTTGTAATCATTCCACGATACATTATCACCGGGAGCTTCCATTTTTACTTTATCCATTGACCTGCCTTCCTGAGCAAATGTGAAATTGGAAGATAAAAGCCCGGAAACAAGAATAAGAGCTGATGGTATCAGCATTTTGAGATTCAATACATTCATGGTTGTTATGTTAGTTTTTTGTGTAATAATGGTGGTTACAGAAATCAATCCAAATTTATTTTGGTGTAGTGCTTCATAAATATCAAACCGGTCAATTTTCTCCATAAAAGCTTTTACTAGATAAAACTATGTTTTATTAGATTACTCTTAAGTGTATTTCTGCGGATGTATGAGGTTCATCTGCGAATCGCTTATTACAGGAATATTTTTTTCAATTCAACCTTGATGAAGGTATGCTGACTAAGAAGGTGGTGATTGAATAACGAATTGTAAAAGTCGAAACAAAATTTATTGTCTGGGATTAGTGACCTGACCAGCCTTCTTATTTGAAGGGCGGGGTGCCGATCCTCGAAAAGAAATGAAAATTGCTGGAATAATTTTCTCGATTCTGAAAATTCAATAGGCCAAAAAATACATTCTACTTCAATGTAGTCATGTATCCCACCTCGCGATGATTTATTCAGGAAATAAATTCATGAAATAAGCTGACCAGCTGCGTACGACGCATATTTGTAATCAGTCACATGGAGAAACACATTCTCTTACTGTATTGTCGCCAACAGCTTATTTTCATTTACCTCGATAGACGCATTCAGCTCAAAGCCCACAAGCAACCCAAGTGAATTGTAATAGATCCAGAGTTGTGTGACCAGCAGTGTGCCGATAGAGCCGTAAAGTTTATTATAAGTCCCGAACTGGTTAATGATTACCGTATATAGCAGCGAGACAAGTAAAAGCAGAATGGTTGCCACCGTTGAACCTGCTGTGAAAAATCGCCACCGTTCATGCTTTGCAGGTCCGTAATAATAGATTAGTGAAATGGAGAAGTAGTAAACGAAAATGATGATGACCCATCTGATAATGGTAAGCCAGTAATAAGCATGACTGCTTTCATCATGCAAAATTTTCATTACCCATTGCACAAGCAATTCACCCCCAATGATCAGGGTTACAGAAAAAATCAGCAGCAGGGTCAAAAGACCCATGATCTTGAATGCTACTACCTGGCTGCGCCAGTAGGTTCGCTTCCTGAAAGTCGGCAGCGCCTTATCAAAAGAGTTCATTAAGCCGATAACTCCCCTCGACGAATAATAGATGGCAAGCACGAGGCTGATGGAGAAAAGGTCTGCCCGATGGCGGGTGATAATATCTTCAATGGTGGAATGTAACAGTTCAAAAACATTTCCGGGCATTACTTGTTGCATGGTGCTCATGATCGTTTTCTGATAAGCTGCAATGGGCAGAAACGGTATGAGCGTGAACGCCATCAGCAAAGTAGGAAACAATGAAACGAACAATGCGAACGAAACCGAGCCTGCACGCTGCATGATCGCATCTCTTTGCATTTCCTTGAACAGAAAGGCAAGTACCTCGTACAGTGAAATTTTACGATGACCCGGGAACATCCACCTCTTTGAAAGATCAACCAGATAATTCCAGCCGCTGAATTTCGATATGGCATCCACGAACTTACTCACGGCTTCTGTTCGAGATGAGGGCGAAGTAACTCTTTTACAAATTCAGGACATTGTACAGGCTTGCGGGAATTTTTATCAAGGTACACAAGCGTTGTTTCCGCTTCATTGATCAGCTCATTCTTCAGATTAAACATCTGATACGTGAAATCATGCCTTACAGAAGGCATCTTGCTGATCATTGTTTTTATCCTAACGACATCATCATAATATGCAGGTTTATGAAATTTGATGTGCAGGTCACGCACCGGCAGCAGAAAGCCTAACTCTTCCATTTTTTTATATGAAATACCCAGTGAACGCATGGTCTCCACACGGGCCTGCTCATAGTAAAATGAATAATAGCCATAGTAGAGATACCCCATCATATCTGCTTCGCCATACCGTACGCGGATCTCTGTTTCGTGGGAATACAAGCGAATGAAATTAAATATGAAGAATTAATAATAAAATCATAAGTGATAAATGGAACAGGGCTTTTTACTTAACTCCGATGCCATCAAGCCAGTACTGATAACGCCTTGCATTCAGCTGATGCTCTTTCAATGTCCTTGCAAACACAGATGTACCCGGCTTGTCAGGATCAGCGCAAAAATAAAAATAATCATTGCGCTCTGCATGAAGCACCGCATCAACAGAAGTGATGGATGGCGTGCAAATGGGACCGGGAGGCAGGCCGGGATAGCGGTAAGTATTGAATTGCGACTCATAGCTCAGATGTACATACAGAATTCTTCTCAGAGTAAAATTTTTCAGCGCGAATTTTACCGTTGGGTCGGCCTGAAGCTTCATTCCTGCTTTAAGGCGATTAAGATAAAGTCCTGCCATGCGTGGTTTTTCATGATTGTAATTGGTTTCTTCCTCAATGATAGAAGCCAGAGTGATCACCTGCACAGGTGTAAGATTCACGCTCTTTGCCAGTTGTTTCCTTTGTTCATTCCAGAACCGATCATATTCTTTCTTCATGCGAATCAGGAATTGTTCCGAAGAGGTATTCCAGTAAAATTCATAGGTATTCGGAATAAACAATGCAATGGCCGCATCCGGCTCAAGGTTAAAATTCCTGAGGTAAACAGGATCATTAAGGGCTGTAATCAGCGTGATGGAATCAGCCTCAAGCTTGTGAGAAACAAAGCTCACAACATCTTCTTTGAGCCGGAATTTTTTTAGCACAAGTTTCACGGGCTCCTGCTTGCCGCTGCGAAGCAGGCGGGCCAGCACGCTGTTGCTCATGTTTTTTTCCAGTTTGTATTTTCCCGGATGAATATGATTCTGTAAATTCATCTTCCTAGCCACCCAGTCGAAATTTTCAATAGAATGCACAAGCTGGTTTTGTTCGAGGATGGCAATAAGATCATCATAATTGCTGCTGGTGGGAAGGTAGAGGTAGGGGTCATTTTTTTTTATTTCTACACCCGGAGCATATATTTTTTGATAAAAGCTGAATGCAATAATTACAGCAAAAAGAAGGAGCAAGCCGCCAAATGCAAACAGGAATTTTTTCAATTTCGAAAATTGTTGTTTACGCTTTTTTGCCACTATCTGATTTTTGGGCAAATAACGGAAGATCAGCCTATCATTCAATTTTTCCTTCCGCGCTGCTAACTTTGCTGCGTGGAAAAAATCCTTGTAATTGATTTCGGATCCCAATACACACAGCTGATTGCAAGGAGAATCCGCGAGTTGAATATTTTTTGTGAAGTTTTTCCATTTCAATCGGTACCCCATCCTGATGAGGAGGTAAAGGGAATTATTTTATCAGGAAGCCCCTACTCCGTCCATGATGCTGATCATCCGG
>JBDSEA010000238.1:0-27654 GCA_039920305.1 Chitinophagales bacterium | reverse complement strand
GAAGGGACAAGTATCAACTGGCAGTTCTTGTCTCAAAATGCCACTGACATCCATGTTAAATTCGGCGATTCTGCGTATGCTGCAATCAGTGATGATAATGGGCTTTATGAATTTTCACGCAGGGTTAAAAGCGATGTTACCTACATCGTTTATGTTTCAGGAGATCAGCTTCCAAAAGCAGATTCAATTCGTTATTCCGTTATTGTAATTCCTGATAGATATCCGTCGATAACGGTCTCGCAAATGAATGACAGCAGTGCAAATCCGGGGAGGGTAATACATGAAAAATATTTGTATTTCGCAGGCGAAGCGAGTGACGATTACGGATTGAAAAATCTTTACTTAAAATTCAGAGTGGACAAAGCCGGGGAAGAAAATTCACTGAATCAGAAGTATGAAATATTACCTGTAAATTTTACCTCCGGTAAGTATTCTCAGTTTTCTCACTACTGGGATTTAACTTCCATTGACCTTAAACCCGGAGATAATATTACTTACTTTTTTGAAGCTTGGGACAATGACGGTGTGAATGGAAGCAAGTTCACACGCTCCAAGGTAATGATGTTTGTGAAACCCACCGAACAGGAGATGGAACAGCAGACCGATGAAGAAAGTGAGAAGATTAAGAATAACCTTGAGTCTTCTATGAAAGAGGCAGGGGAATTAAGAAATGAATTTGAAAAGATTCAGAATGAATTACTTAATAAGAAAAACCCTTCATGGGAAGATAAGAAGAAAATTGAAGATCTTTTAAAGCGTCAGCAGGAGCTGAATAAGAGCATTGAGGACACGAAAAAATCATTTAATCAAAATCTTGACAATCAAAATGACTTTAAGCCATTTGATCAGGATACAAAGAATAAGGCGGATGAGCTTCAAAAGCTGATGAACGAAACACTCACTCCTGAAATGAAAGCGATGATGCAGAAGCTCCAAGATCTTCTGGAAGAGCTGAATAAAGATAAAACCCTCGATCAGTTACAAAATCAAAAATTGAATAACGAGCAGTTGCAAAAGGAACTGGATCGCATGCTTTCACTCTTCAAGCAGCTTGAGTTTGAGAAGAAAATGAATGATACAAAGAGCAAGCTCGATTCACTTGCACAAAAACAAAACGATCTTTCCGGTAAAACCAATGACGATGATAAAAATTCTAAGCCCAATAAGGAAGACAAGCAGGCTAAGCAGGATTCATTAAGCAAGGAGCAGTCAATGCTTCAGGAAGAATTTAAAGACGTAGAAAAGAACCTCGATAAGCTTGATTCACTCAATAAGGAGCTGGATCACCCGGTCGAAATGCCTCAGACTAATGAAGAGCAGGAGCAGGTAGAGCAGGAGCAAGATAATTCACAACAAAATCTGGACAAGAAAAATAACAGCAAGGCCAGCGAGAATCAAAAAAAAGCTGCTGAAAAAATGCAACAGATGGCGAAAAAAATGGAAAGTGCAATGGAAAGCATGCAGGAACAGCAAGCGGAGATGGATATGCAGGCAGTCAGGCAAATCCTTGAGAACCTGATTAAGATTTCATTCGATCAGGAAGATCTTGTAAATAGAACAAAAAATGTGAATATTTACAATCCGCATTATCTTACCATCATGAAGAATGAAAAGGACATTCAGGATGATCTGCAGATGGTGGAAGATAGTATACAGGAATTAAGCAAGCGGGTGGTACAGATCAAAAGCTTTGTTGATCAGCAAATTACTGATATTAACAAAAATATGGAGCAGGCATTGAAAAACCTGGAGCAGCGCCAGACCGGACCTGCATCTTCCAATCAACAGTATATAATGACTGCTGTGAATAACCTTGCATTAATGTTCAATGAGGTAATGGAACAGCTCCAGCAGCAGATGGGTCAGAAGATGCCCGGTGACCAGATGTGCCAGAAACCGGGCGGAAAGAAGCCGAGTCCTTCCTCCATGAGCCAGATGCAAAAGCAATTAAACGATAAAATTCAGCAATTCGGTAAACAGTTGAAGGATGGGAAGACCCCGATGGATAAGCAGGGGGGAAAGCAAATGAGTCAGCAGATAGCGCAGATGGCACAACAGCAGGCGCAAATCCGTGAAGCTCTCAGAAAGATGAATCAGGAATTGAATAAGGATGGAAAAAATTCAATGGGTAATCTTGATCAGTTACAGAAGCAGATGGAAAAAACCGAAACCGAATTACTCAACAAGCAAATTACTGCCGAAATGCAAAAGCGGCAACAAGAGATTATGACCCGCTTACTTGAAGCGGAAAATGCCGAGAGGCAGAGAGAACGCGATAAAAAGCGGGAATCAAATACAGGAAAAGATTTAGTAAAAAAACTTCCTCCTGAAATTGAAGAATATCTCAAGAAAAAGCAAGCTGAAATGGAATTATATAAAACAGTTCCTCCTGACTTGAAACCTTTTTACCGCAATTTGGTAGAAGACTACTATAAAATGCTGCAGCATTAAATCAGCCTGCAGGATTTCACACACATGGTTGATGCGCAAATAATTCGCGAAATCTCTTTCGCGTCGCTTCCGGAAAACATTAACAGAATTGAGTTATTGCTTGAGGAGCTTAAGGCTGAGCTTGGAATGAGCGAGGAAATGGAAGCCAACATTTTGGTTTCACTAAGCGAAGCGGTGAACAATGCGATATTTCATGGCAATAACTCAAATCCAGCTAAGAAGGTGCAGTTAAAAATGAGAAAAGATGAAACCTTTCTTACATTTTCGGTTTTGGATGAAGGAAGTGGCTTTGATCTCAAAAAAATAATAGATCCCACCTCACCGGAAAATTTAAATAAGCCAACCGGTCGCGGCATATTTCTCATGCGAAACCTCGCTGATAATATTGAATTTCTGGAGGGAGGAAAGAAGGTGGTGATCTCTTTTTTCCTCGGTTAGCTTATGCCGGTTTCTTTTCATTCCCTTATCAATTCATTTAAACTAACGCAGCAGAAGCGAATCTCCAACTGGATATTGCTTGTTATGTTTCGGGAAGAAAAAGAAGTTGAGAAGATTGATTTTATTTTCTGCAGCAATCCATATATTTTGAAATTGAATAAAAAATTTCTATTTCATCATTCCTCTACAGATGTAATCACCTTTGATTACAGCAAGAATAATAAATCGGTTTTTGCTGAGATTTTCATAAGCGTTGATGAGGTTAAGAAAAATGCCCGGTATTACAGGGTATCCTTTATGGATGAATTACACCGTGTCATGATCCATGGTGTGCTTCACTGTTGCGGTTATAGTGACAAAAATGTAAGTGATCGTAAAAAGATGCACATTAAGGAGAATGAGCTTTTAAATCTCTTATTAGAAATGGAATAGCAGGACATACTACCCCTGAACACTAATATTTGAGAAATTTTACTTACGCCCGAAATCTTAACTTCGCATTTTAGAATGTCATAAATTCCTAGCCCTTGTTTCAAACCTACGACGTAATTGTAGTTGGAGCCGGACATGCCGGTTGTGAGGCTGCTGCCGCTGCTGCTAACCTTGGTTCCAGTGTCCTTTTGATTACCATGAATTTACAGACAATTGCTCAAATGAGCTGCAATCCTGCCATGGGTGGAATAGCAAAGGGACAAATTGTGCGTGAGATTGACGCCATGGGTGGGTATTCAGGTATTGTGAGTGATAAATCAGCCATTCAATTTCGCATGCTGAACCGTTCTAAAGGACCTGCAATGTGGAGTCCAAGAACACAGAATGACCGGATGCTGTTTGCACAGGAATGGCGTACCATGCTCGAGGAAACAACCAACGTTGATTTCTTTCAGGATATGGTCAAAGGACTACTGATAGTGGGTTCAGGCAAAAATAGGAGAGTGGGTGGTGTAATAACGGGAATGGGGCAGCAAATTCAATCCAGGGCGGTGGTGCTTACCAATGGTACTTTCTTAAACGGTATCATACACATAGGCAAAAAGCAGTTTGGAGGTGGAAGAGTTGCTGAAAAATCGTCTTCAGGAATTACCGAGCAATTGATGACTCTTGGTTTGGAGAGTGGTAGAATGAAAACCGGAACACCACCCAGGATTGATGGCCGCTCGCTTGATTATTCGAAAATGGAAGAACAAACCGGTGATATAAATCCCGGGAAATTTTCCTTTTCTGCTACTGCATCACTTCAAAACCAAAAATCTTGCTGGATTACCTATACTAATAAGGAGGTTCACGAGCTCCTAAAGGAAGGATTTGATGATTCACCTATGTTTTCAGGTCGTATTACTGGTGTGGGTCCAAGGTATTGTCCTTCAATTGAAGATAAAATAAACCGGTTTGCTGACAGGGAAAGGCATCAGCTATTTGTTGAGCCTGAAGGATGGAGTACTGTCGAAGTCTACTTAAATGGGTTTTCCACTTCTCTTCCGGAGGATATTCAATTTAAGGCGCTCACCAAAATACCAGGTTTGGAAACGGTAAAAATGTTTCGTCCCGGTTATGCAATCGAGTATGATTATTTTCCTCCACATCAGTTGAAACTATCCCTGGAAACTCAAAAAATTGGTAATTTATTTTTTGCAGGCCAGATTAATGGAACAACGGGCTATGAGGAGGCCGCCTGTCAGGGTTTAATGGCCGGAATAAATGCACACAATAAAATCAATGCGATTGAACCACTGATTTTAAAAAGATCAGAGGCATATATTGGGGTATTGATAGATGATCTGATTACCAAAGGGACTGAAGAACCCTACAGAATGTTTACTTCCAGAGCCGAGTTCAGGATATTATTACGTCAGGATAATGCTGATTTGCGGTTAACTCCATTATCGTATCAAATTGGACTTGCTAGTTCTAAAAGAATGTTTCGTGTGAAACAAAAACAGGATGCTCTTATTAAGATAATTAATTATTTAAACAAGAACAAAATTAACCCCGCTGTAATTGATCCCTACCTTGTTTCACGGGAAACATCCCCAATTGCAGAGAGTACTTTTTTATATAATATCTTATTGAGACCGCAGGTTACATTAAAAAGCCTGATAACTGCCATTAATGATATTGATGTTGATATAAATGAATTAACGTATGACATCCCTGAATTAAAGGACGAATTACTGGAAGAAGTTGAAATTACAATAAAATATGAGGGGTACACTACCCGGGAAAAACAACTCGTTGATAAAATAAATAGACTGGAAGAGGTTCCCATAGTTTCAACCTTTGATTATGGGATTATAAAATCTTTATCCTCGGAAGCCCGGCAAAAGCTTTCAAAAATTAAACCAGCAACATTAGGGCAGGCAAGTCGCATTTCAGGAGTTTCGCCCAGTGATGTTTCTATTCTAATGGTACATTTAGGTAGATAACTTAAAGCCTTTCAAGAGATTTCATATGTAATCAATATAATATATGTATTTTATACTATATAATATTCACTTTCATAATTGATTGAAATTAAATTATATGTTAACTTTTACTTATATATAGCTGGATGACTAAATATGATGTAACAGTGATTGGCAGCGGACCCGGCGGATATGTAGCAGCAATACGTTGCGCGCAGCTTGGAATGAAAACCGCCATCATAGAAAAGTATGATGTACTTGGCGGAACGTGTACGAATGTAGGTTGTATCCCCTCCAAAGCCTTACTCGATTCTACTGAGCATTACCACAATGCAAAGCATCATTTAAAAGCTCATGGAATTAATATTCAAAACCTTGCGGTTGATTTTCCTCAAATGATCGGTAGAAAAAATGATGTTGTGAGGGCGAATACGGCCGGATTAAGTTTTTTGATGAAGAAAAATAAAATCGATGTTTTTACAGGGGTAGGAAGTTTTACAACCCCAAGCAGGATTGCGGTAAGGATGGAGGATGGGAGTTCCCAGGATATTGATACAAAAAATACCATCATAGCAACAGGAAGCAAGCCTTCCTCACTTCCAAATGTGGCAATTGATAAAAAGCGAACCATCACTTCAACGGAAGCATTATCGCTCCCGGAAATCCCAAATAAAATGATTGTGATCGGTGGCGGCGTAATCGGCTGTGAGCTTGCAAGTGTTTATGCCCGCATCGGAACCAGGGTGAAAATTATTGAGTATTTTGATTCATTGATTGCCACTATGGATCAGGATTTGGGGAAGGAATTACTGAAGTCCATGAAAAATCTTGGGATAGAATTCTTTCTTTCACACAAAGTCACAAGTGCAGTTGCAGATGAAAATTCAGTTACTGTCACTGCAGAAAATCTGTCCACCGAAACTTCAACCCATGATAAATCTTCGGCGGATAAATCAGCGAAGGCGGATTCCAAAGGGCAGCATACTGAATTCAAAGCTGATTATTGCCTTGTTGCTGTAGGGAGAATGCCATATACTGATAAGCTCGGTCTGGAAAAGATTGGCATCATCCCCGAAAAAGGAAGGGTTCCGGTTAATGAAAGCATGGAAACTTCTGTAAAAGGAATTTACGCTATCGGCGATGTGATACGCGGCGCAATGCTCGCGCATAAAGCAGAAGATGAGGGGGTGTTTGTTGCTGAGATTATTGCTGGACAAAAGCCACACATCAATTATAACCTTATTCCGAATGTGGTTTATACATGGCCTGAAGTAGCAAGTGTGGGCTTTTCGGAAGAGCAGTTGAAAGAAAAAAACATTGCTTTCAAAAAGGGTTCATTCCCTTTTCGTGCAAGTGGCCGTGCCCGCGCAGCGATGGAAACCGATGGCTTCATCAAAGTTTTAGCCGATCAAACCAATGATGAGATTCTCGGAGTGCATATGATGGGAGCACGTGCTGCCGATATGATTGGTGAAGCGGTTGTTGCTATGGAATTCCGAGCAAGTGCCGAAGATATCGGGCGCATCTCACATGCGCATCCGACTTTCACTGAGGCATTCCGCGAAGCCTGCCTGATGGCTTCAGAGAATAGAGCAATACACCTGTAGCTGAGTGATGCACATATTTCAGACTTCAGCTTCAGCATGTCCTTTTTATCAGGTCTTTTTGCTTGTTAAAAAAGATTATTTCCGGAATATTAATGAATTATACAAAGCAAGACATACTTTGTCTTTTCAATTGTCCGTTCACAGGTTTCAGCACAAGTATCCATGCTTGTTTTTCTAAATGGAAGTCTGCATTTGAAAGATATAATTTTTCACTACGCGGCGGAATTCCTATTTTTATTTTCCCATGATAACAGGTCAGGATCATCAGGATTATTTTCATCTTGCATCTGAATTTATTCAGAATACTTCGAAGCACGTTTTTCTCACCGGTAAAGCAGGCACAGGAAAAACAACATTGCTTAAGCACCTGAGAGAAAAGTGCAAAAAGCAATTGGTAGTAGTTGCACCTACCGGAGTTGCCGCAATTAATGCAGGTGGTGTTACGATGCATTCGTTTTTTCAATTGCCCTTCGGATGTTTTATTCCCGGCTCCTTTCGTGGCCAGGCTCATGCCGGATACGGTGCAACTGACCCTCACCACCTTCTTGGCAATCTCCGGATGAGCAATCAAAAGATTGAACTCATCAGAAATCTCGACCTGGTCATCATTGATGAAATCAGCATGGTGCGCTGTGATATGCTGGATGCAGTAAATACTGTTCTTCAGCATGTACGCAAATCGCGTGAACCATTTGGAGGAGTTCAGATGCTATACATAGGTGATTTATATCAATTGCCTCCGGTTACTCAGGATCGTGAGTGGGGATTGCTGAAAGAATATTATACAAGCCCCTTTTTTTTTGATGCCCTTATGTTGAAAGAGTCAAAACCTATATGCATTGAGCTGAAAAAAATTTACCGGCAAAGCGATGAGCACTTCATTGGGCTCTTAAACCGTGTTCGAAATAATGAAGTAACAGAAGAAGATTTTGATCAGCTTAAAAAACTTTACAACCCGGGCTTTAAGCCGCGCCCTGATGAGCATTACATCACGCTCACCACACATAATAATAAGGCTGATGAAATAAACTCAAGGGAATTAAAGCGGCTTCCTGGTCAGGAGATTTTTATTGAAGCAACCATTGCGCAGGATTTTCCGGAGCGCATTTTCCCCGCAGAAAAATTGCTCAGGGTTAAAAGGGGAGCACAGATCATGTTCATTAAAAATGATACAAAAGAGAAAAAATATTTCAATGGGAAGATTGGTATAATCGAAGAGGTCAGTCATGATAAGAATGATGAGTTTATCAGGGTGAATTTTCCTGAAACCAATGAAACCATTTCAGTGAAGAAGGAAATCTGGCGCAACATAAGGTACACTTTTAACGAGAGTGCAAACAGGATCGAGGAAGAAGAGCTCGGCTCATTTACACAATATCCGGTTCGCCTTGCCTGGGCTGTAACCATTCACAAAAGCCAGGGATTAACTTTTAAAAAAGCGGTGATTGATGCCGGAAATGCCTTTGCCGCCGGTCAGGTATATGTTGCACTCAGCCGCTGTGTTTCACCCGATGGCATCGTTTTGCTTTCATTGATCACGCGCGAGGCCATTACTACTGACGAAAGAATTATCGCATTCACCAATGATCAGCATGGCTCAGACCAGTTGCAGCACATGCTGGCAATGGAAAAAGAAATATATGTATTGAAAACTACAATAGCGCTGTTCAGCGTGCAACCTGCCCTGGAGAAAATAAGATCCTTTATTGAATACATGGGAGAGCGGAAGCTTGATGAGAAAGAAAAAATTATTTCTGGATTGCAGATGGTGCTGGAAGAATTGTTAAAGTTGTATGAAGTGTCACAGAAATTTCAATTGCAGTTGCAATCTATGTCAGCAAATGGTTTCAGCGATTCAGTTCAGCAGCAATTTGAAGAGAGGGTATTAAAGGCAAAAAAATATTTTGAAAAAAAGCTGGATGAAAAAGTGCTTTTACAGCTGTATCACGTAAATAACGAACTGCAGCAAAGGAAAAGGATACGCAAGGTTTTAAAATCAATGAAGGAGCTGATGGATTATTTTGATCACTTCATATTGCGATATAATCCAGAGCGGAAAAAACAGATTGAGCAGCTCAATCAGCCTCGGCAGTTGTCTTCTTCATACGAAGATTTTTCAGATAGTGAATCGGGCGAGTCCGGTCAATTACTTAAGCTGCTAAAGGACGTGCGTCGTCAATATGCATTAAAAAAAAATCTTGCGCCCTACAAGGTAGCCCATGATTCAACATTGAGAGAAATGGCGACCTATCTTCCTCAAACAATGAATGAAATGGCAATCATCAAGGGGATGGGTGATCATACGCTTGACAAATATGGAGCACCCTTCCTTACCATTATTCAATCCTTTTGCGAAACTCACGGATTATCAGGAAAAATGAATCTGAAGGAAGCTGAAAAACGCCAGGCAAAAATGGAGAAGAAAAACAATCCCTCTGCAGATAGCGATAGCAAGACGCAGAGTTTTAAATTATTTCAATCAGGAAAAACAATTTCAGAGATCGCTGAGCTGAGAAATTTTTCTGCCGGAACCATTGAGGCCCATCTCACCTGCTTTGTGAAAAGCGGCGAGCTGGATGTTAACCGGCTTCTGTCAAAAGAAAAGTTTGACCTGATTGCAGATGCGCTTCAAAAAGTGTCAGCACCCGGGCTAACTGCCGTAATCAATTTTCTCGGGAGTGCAGTTACGTATTCTGATGTGCGATTCGTAATTGCAGCTCAAAATCAGGATCCCCGCCAGAGTGCTAAACCATAATTGCGGTTGCCTCGATTTCAATCAGATATTCCGGTGCAATCAATTTGCTCACTTCCACCATCGTGGTGCACGGCCTGATTGTCCTGAAAAATTCTGCATGAGCTTTTCCATGATCCTGCCATTTTGAAATATCTGTTACAAACATCCGCGTGCGTACTACATCTGAAAGTGATGCACCGGCGCGATGAAGCACCTTTTCAATCTTCCGAATAATGAATTTAGTCTGTTCGTATGCGTCATTCATCCCCACTACTTCATTGTTGTCATCCAACGCAACAGTACCTGTGATTTCGATGGTATTACCAACCTTCACGGCGCGGCTATAGCCAATAAGCTCTTCCCATTTTGCACCTGAAGAAAAATTTTCACGATTCATTTTATCCTTAAAGTTTTGGTTTCAAGATCCGCCAGCTCCAGCCATCGTGAAGATTTCTCATCGAGCTGTTTTTCTGTTTCTATAAAGTCACGTGAAAGATTTTGCATCACTGAAAAGTCAGGGTTTCCTGAATTCATTTCTTCAGTGAGTTTAACTTTTCGCTTTTCCAGTTGTTCAATTTCTTTTCCAAGTTGCCCCAGCTCTTTCTTTTCGTTGTAGGTAAGTTTGATTTTCTCCTTTAAGTTTTTTTTCTCAGAAGGAGTTTCAATTTCATTTTTTTTCAGCGGTTGTTTTTCATTTTGTGCAATCAAAAATTCATTATAGTTACCAGCAAAATCTGTAACAATTCCCTGGCTTCCAGGCAACCTTGCATTATTCTCAAAAACCAGAAGGTGATCAATCAGTTTATTCATGAACTGGCGGTCGTGTGAAACAATCACAAGGCATCCTGGATAATCCTGCAAAAAATCTTCAAGCACGTTCAGCGTAATGATGTCAAGGTCATTTGTGGGCTCATCAAGAATGAGAAAGTTTGGATTCTTCAGCAGGATACGGAGAAGGTGAAGCCGCCTCTTTTCACCACCGCTTAATTTTGATACATAGGTGTAGTGCGTTGAGGCCGGGAACAAAAACCTTTCGAGCAGTTGCGAGGCGGAGATAGTTTTTCCTTTTGCGAGAGGAATAAAGTCAGCAATTTCTTTAACCGATTCGATCAATCGCTTGTCCTCTTTTATCACCATTCCTTCCTGAGTGTAATACCCGAAGATCACCGTTTCTCCGGTTATTATTTTTCCTGAATCCGGTTTTTCTTTTCCGGCCATTAAGTTCAGAAGCGTGGTTTTTCCTGAGCCGTTTCTTCCAATGATTCCTACCCTTTCCCTGGTTTTGAATTTGTAAGTAAAATCACTCAGCACATTTAAACCGTCAAACGATTTGTGCACATGATGAAACTCAAGGATTTTTCCCCCAAGCCGGTTAATGCTGATTTCCAGTTTCAATTCATCATCTTCCAAATTGACTGATGCTTTTTCTTTCAGCTCATAAAAGGAATCAATCCTCGATTTTGATTTCGTGGTTCTGGCCTTCGGCTGCTTGCGCATCCATGCAAGCTCCTTACGCAAAAGATTTCTTGCTTTATCAACGCTTGACTGCTCTGCCTCATCACGAAGTGCTTTCTTTTCGAGGTAGTATGTGTAATTGCCTTTGTACCGGAAAAGCCTTTCATTGTCCAGTTCTATAATTTCCGTGCATACATTTTCGAGAAATTCGCGGTCGTGCGTGATCACCAACAGGGTGCGACCGGATTTACTCAAATAATTTTCAAGCCATTCAATCATCTGCAGATCAAGATGATTGGTTGGCTCATCGAGGATGAGAAAATCCGGTTTGTCAATCAGCAGTTTTGCAAGAGCTACCCGTTTCTTTTGTCCGCCGGAAAGTGTTTTAATCTTCTGCTCAAGATTGACGATGCTAAGCTTCGAAAGAATTTGCTTTACTTCCGCTTCATAGGTCCATGCTTTAAGTGATTCCATTTGCCCGATAGCATAGTCTAGATTTTCCCTGTCATGAGGGAAATGCAGACAATGTTCATAATTTTTTATTGCATCAAGAACAGGCTGGGATGAATCGAAAACTTCGTCAATAACTTTTTTTTCAGGAGAGAATTCCGGTTCCTGCTCCAGGTATTCAGTCCTGATTTCCTTGCGCAGATAAACTTTCCCAAAATCAGGGTTTTCTTTTCCGGCAGCAATTTTCAGCAGTGTGGATTTTCCTGTTCCGTTCTTGGCAACCAAAGCAACCTTCTCGCCTTCATTGATGCTGAGTGAAATTTCTTCAAACAACACCTTATCCGCGTACGACTTGGAGATATTTTCGAGAGTGAGCAAATTCATTGGAAATAATTATTCTTTCGCTTCTTAATGAAGAGGTTTTCCGAAAAAATTTTGGATTCGTTTAAGTGAAGCCTTTGCCAGGTGCGCATGGCGCCGTTACAGAGAATTGCATTACCGGAATACAATAGTGAAATGGCGACGTCATTTAGATCGTTAAAATCATCTTCACTGCTTACAATGTGCTGAAGATTCCAGTAAATGTTTTTCCGCTTATCAAATTCTTTCGGAGTAAAAACAAAATTATCCATTGGATAAGATGATGGATTAAAAATCTTTCGAGTCGCTCCAGGTAATCATTTTTTTGGATTATGCAATCCGACTTCACGATCTTCAGTTGGTTTGCCATTCGCATACGAGCCATACATAATAACTTTCGCAGGCTTTTTTTCTTTGACGATGACGTCTACAATTTTCCGGATTTCCCTTTTCAGTAAACATCAGGCAAAGTTAAAAATTCAGAGTATCCACGAAGTGTATATGAGGAAGAAGTGGGTGGGATGTTCCAATCTGATACCGCACCACTTCGCTGAGTCATTTATTGAGTACTAATTTCGCTGTGAAATACCGTTATCAGGCTTCGCGTGCCCGGCCTTATGAAAATTTAACAATGACCCTTTTTAAAACACTTCTTTTTTATAAATACGTGCTAATTGCCGACGCTGAGCAGTTAACTGCTCAACATCTGAAATTTTGCAATTCACTCGGCTTGAAAGGAAGAATTCTGATCGCGGAAGAAGGAATAAATGGCACCGTTTCAGGAACTGCTGAACTGGCAGACAAGTATATGCAGCATCTGAAATCCGATGTTCGATTCAGCGATATAATTTTTAAATCGGATGCGGAAGAAAAAATTTCATTTTCTAAAATGCATGTCCGTTACAAGAAAGAGATTGTCCATTTCGGAGTTGAAAATATAAATGTTTGGAAGCACGTGGGAAAATATCTTGATTCCGGAGAATGGCTGAAAAAGAAAGATGAGCCGGATGTGGTATTGATTGACTTCAGAAATGAAGTAGAATGGAAGGTGGGAAAATTCAAAAACGCTGTTACCCTTCCGATCACACACTTCCGTGATATTCCTCAGCATCTTAATGAATTGAAAAAATACAAGGACAAAAAAGTGCTGGCATACTGCACAGGCGGGATACGTTGCGAGAAAGCTACAGCCTACCTTATTCAAAGCGGGTTCAATGAAGTTTATCATCTGCAGGGCGGCATCATCGGTTATGGTAAAGAAGCGGGCGGAAAGGATTTTGAAGGTAAATGCTACGTTTTTGATAACCGGATTACTGTGGATGTAAACACCGTAAACCCCTCTGTGATTTCAAATTGCTTTCATTGCGGAAAGCCTTCTTCACGATTTATCAATTGTGCAGATGATGAATGTAACAATCATTTTATTCTTTGTGAAGATTGCGGCTGGAAAATGGAAGGTTGCTGTAGTGAATCATGCAGGCAGAACCCCGGCAAGCGTACGTATGACGGAACCGGATTTTATCAGAAGCGAATTAATTGAGGATTACCCTGCTCATTAAGTGGTATCAAGCCTGTTATGCAGCTGTGCTTTAATTTCATTACTGACTTCTTATTTAGTATAATAAAAAGAGCTGCAAAAAATTTATTTGCAGCTCTTTTTATTTGCAGCATTCCTGCTTACGAAATACTCAGTTGTATTTTCTTTTCGATATCAAGCACTGATTCCTTGAATTCTCTGTCAGTATCCATAAGGTCGCGAACAGCCTGGCAGCTGTGAATTACAGTGGAATGGTCTCTTCCCCCAAAATGCTTACCAATCACCTTCAAAGAATTTTTTGTAAAGTTTTTTGCGAGGTACATTGACAGCTGCCGTGCCTGCACGATCTGCCGCTTGCGTGTTTTTTCTTTCAGCTTTTCCTGGGGTACACTAAAATATTCACAGACTGCTTTCTGAATAAATTCAATGGAAACCTCACGGGATACATTCTTCACAAAATTCTTAATGATCTTCTTTGCAGTATCAAGATCAATTTCTTTTTTGTTCAGTGAGGATTGTGCGAGCAATGAGATCATCGCTCCTTCAAGCTCACGCACATTTGAGCTCACATTGTACGCAACAAACTCAACCACGTCATGTGGCAGCTCAATGCCATCAGCATACATTTTCTTTTCAAGAATGGCCATGCGGGTTTCAAAGTCAGGAATGGCAAGATCAGTGGTAAGTCCCATTTTAAAGCGTGACAGCAATCGTTCTTCTATCCCTTCCAGGTCCCGTGGAGAGCGGTCAGAAGAGAGTATAATCTGCTTTCCGGATTGATGCAGGTGGTTGAAGATGTGAAAGAAAATATCCTGTGTTCGGTCCTTGTTGGCGAAGAACTGAATATCGTCAACCAGGAGCACATCCACCATCTGATAAAAGTGAATGAACTCATTAACAGAATTATTTTTCAGATAGTCAATAAACTGATTTGTGAATTTTTCAGAAGGAACATACAGCACTGTTTTATCAGGGAAGTTCACCTTCACCTGGTTGCCGACTGCATGAAGCAAATGTGTTTTACCAAGTCCCACTCCTGAGTGAACCACCAAAGGATTAAAGGATGTTCCCCCGGGCTTTCCTGAAACTGCCCAGCCGGCAGAGCGCGCCAGGCGATTGCAATCACCTTCAACCAGGGTATCGAATGAATAGTTAATGTTAAGCTGTGAATCAATCTGTACCTTTTTTAATCCGGGTATAACAAAGGGGTTTTTGATCTCCCTTCCAAGAGCAACAGGCGCCATCAGCTCCGGGTTTTTATTCTCACCTGTTTTGTAAGTAGGAATATTTACAGTGTACGGAGCCTGGTGCGATGTAGAATTATCCATGACGATCTGGTATTCAAGCCGCGAGTTTTTATCAAGCTCCCGCTTAATGGTTTTGCTGAGCAGTGTGATATAATGCTCTTCAAGCCATTCGTAAAAAAACTGGCTGGGTACCTGTATCGTCAAAATATTTTTTTCGAGTTTAACCGGCTTGATAGGCTCAAACCAGGTTTTATAGCTTTGGACATTCACGTTGTCCTTTACAATCTTCAAACAATTTTTCCAGACTTCTTCTGCTGTTCTCGTCATAATTTTTTCATTGGTTTGTGTGGTGGGTGAATTTAAACTGTTAGCCATTCTAAAACTATTAAAATTGTTTTCAACAACCCGACAAACTTCTGCTAAAAAATATTTAAAAAATTAATCTGAACCCCTTGACTTTATCATGGAAATTACAATTCACATTTGTGCGGCATCTTTTTAAAGATATTTTTTCAGAATGAAGCATCATCAAGCATCTGCGCTTGATCCATTTTTATTACCAGGCTGAAATCATTTTCCTATAAGGCTTTCAACGAAATGGATTTTTGTACTTTAATCTGAATAAAAATTCTTTCTCCGATTTTCTGTTTTGAAATTCATAGGAGCCGGATAAGTATCAACAGTAGAAATTTTAAAAAAAGGAAAACCACCATCAGTTTTTTCTGTCACCACACTGAAACAGGAGCATATTTATGAGTTCCCTCATTATAAAGCAATGATTACTATAAGGCTTAATGAATGTTTCAATTTCACTAACCGTTTATTGCTACGGAGATCAGGTAATTTGCAGGGATTGCCGGTTGCTCTTACCCCTTTGCGGTGCTTTTCAGAAGAGAAAGATTATTGAAACAGCTATCTGGCAGAGCGTTGAAGTTTTCTTAATTATCAAACCGGTTACTTGCTGAAGAATACAGGTTTAAAGGTAAGCTGGAGATAGAAGTAAAAACCGGTGATGGTGGGACCACCCAGTTGTGAGAATGCTGCGCTTTTTACAAACTCCATTGAGCGTGTGGGAAAAAATACTGCCACGCCTGTATTGATGTTTACATCCTTTGTAATGTCCTTGATTGCAGAAAAGTCAAGCTCAGATCCCAGTTTCTTGTCGAGCGGTTGTCCCGGGTTTTCTATATCCTCGACTTCATTTGCCAGCAGGTAGTAGTGACCTTCAAATCCAAAATTCCACTTCTTATAGAGATAGCGAAGCGTTAAATAGTTATCAATCAAACCGGCATTGCGTGTATCGGCGGGCATGTTGAAGAACAGATCGATTTTACCATAAAACCTGTCATTGGCCCCATACTGCGGGTTGAACATGTGTGTGACATCAGATGAATCAAACGCATTGCTTCCCGACATGTAATCCGTTGCAACACCGATGATAAAATTGCCGGTTGCTACCCATGGATTCACAGAAAAGAAAAAGGCCTTCACTGTTTGAAAGGAATCAGGAATACTGATTCCGCTCTGGTTTATAAAACGCGTATCTCCGCTTTGTCCATATGCTTCAAAGTTGATTCCCCAGCGGTGATGATCATAGCTGCTATTGATGCCATAGGTGTAGCGCATTTTTAAGCTGCTATCCTTAAAGCCGGTAATGCCCTGCTGGTAGCCCTCGCCCATTACCAAGCCGGAAATGTTGTATTTGTAGAAGGAATCTGTTTTTGTTTTATTGACCCAGATGAAATCGAGGGTCTTATAATTAGAACCGGGATAGAAGCTGCCGAAACCGGGCGGATTCGCCAAGCTGTTTTGTGTTGCCTGATTGAATGACCCTGCCGCATCCATCTTCCATCCGTGGGCAAGGTTAAGCTTAAGAACTGCGGCATCGTAAGCACGCGATTGCTGCGGCCATTCTCCGTTGGTAAGCAATCGCTTGTTGTCATAGGCAAATTCCTGGCGGCCCACTTTCAGCCCTGCCTTCTGGCTGAAGTTATATTGTCCCCAGGCTTCGTGTAACCCGAACGAAGGTGCATCGGTTGCAAAGGGCTCATCGCCCCAAACCCTTGCATCCTGAATGCTTATGAAGGCATTGAAGCGATCACTGTTGTAAGCAACATTCAACCGGGTTCTCTGCGAAACAAGTACCTGTGCTGTAGATGAAGTATCCGGCGGTACCCTGTAGCCGTACTGGACTTCAAAGCGCGGCCGAATGATGGCTGAAACCGAAATTGTCTGGGCGGTTACAGATTTTGCCGTAAATAATAGCACGACCGGAAGCAAAAAGGAAATAATGAATGTGATGTAAATGCCTTTGTACAGCAAGTTTTTCATGGGGATAATATTTGAGCGGCAAATGTAGAAACAAGAAATGAAGATCAGGAGTGTGATTAATTTCCAAGCAGGGTTAACAGAAGCTCAGGATTAATATTGAAATGTGAATTCTGTTTTCAGGATTGGCTAAGTCTGATATTTATTAGAGAACGAGAAAATAGCAATAGCATTTTGTTGAAATGCTATTGCATACTGGCGGTTCATGAATGTCTTTTCCAGCACTAAAAGCAGGTTAATGCATTACTGCGATTCTAAAGGTGATTTTCATCTCATTCTTCTTTATTTCAAGAAGGTATGTTCCTTCGTTCAATGATTGCACATTCAACTGAAACGGAGTGAGTGAAACAGGTAAAAACTGTTGCCGGAGTTTCCTTCCCCACAAATCATAAATACAAACTAGCGGGGGTTCAGAAAATGAAATTCCTGAAATTGTAAGCACATCATTCACCGGATTCGGAGAATAAATAAGCGGTTCAATCATTATATTTACGTTGCCATCAGGCAGGTCAATCAACTGGCAAAGTGAATCGGTTGTATTGCAAAGTGAATCATAAACACTCAGGCATACAGAATATACTGCAAAGTCACTATAAATATGGGTGGGATCGGTCGCATTGCTGAAAACACCATCACCAAAATTCCATAAATAGGATTTGTGTCCGCTGCTGGATGAGTTGTTGGTAAAGCTTACCTGCAATCCTGCTTGAGTAAAGCTGAAATCAGCTACAGGCTGGCTGATGATATTGATTGTTCCTGAAGACTCATCAATACAGCCATTGCTGTTTGTAGCAGTGAGGGTAATGGTATAAGTACCCAGCAGGTTAAAAGTGTGAGTTGGGTTTTGAATATTTGCGCTTCCACCATCACCAAAATCCCATTGCCATGATGTTAGCGTGGCACCATTACCTGCTGTTGACTGATCATTAAAGCTAACCTGGGAGCCTACGCACGACTCAGCAATAACATTGAATGACGATACAGGAGCACCAGTAACAATAACTGTTAGTGAGGCAGTATCACTGCAACTCAGGTTATTGGTTACAATCAGCGTAATGGTAAAAGTGCCGTTAATAGAATAAACATAGTCAGGGAATTGCTGGACGGATGTTCCGCCGTCGCCAAATGACCATTGCCAGCTTTGTAGAGCCGAGCCGGGTTGAGTCACCGTTTCATCTATAAAGCTTATTGTAGTTCCGGTGCAAATACCGGCGGGAACGGTTGTGAATTGCCCTGCAATGCATGTAATGTTATCCGCAGGAGTACAGGCAGTGTATTCTGATGTGTTTCCGCTTGTATCGGTTACGGTTGCGGTAATAGTGCCGCTAAGGGATCCGATATAAACGAAAACTCCATTGGCGCCCGCATTAACTGAGCTGATCAGCAACCGCCCTTCACAATGGGTGCAGGTATCATCCTGGTAAATATCCAGAATACCAGAGGGATAGGTTAATCCGCTTACACCTGTTGAATTCGCTATTATAAGCTGCGGTGGATCCAGATGATTATCACCATTATTGAAATTAAGTCCGCCGTTGCCAAGAGTTTGTGAATTACAGAATGTGATATTACGACGAACAGTATTTTTAATACAATTTGATGCCTCGAAAGTGATTGCTTCCTGCCCGTTATATGCAACAAGGTTCGAAGCAAATTCAGTTTCACCTCCAATGAGATTATCAGATGATCCCTCCCTCAGATAAATGCCGTAATCACCATTACCAAGCGAAGTTGTTCCTGTAAGATCAGTTCCGATATAATTTCCCTGAATACTGGAAAGATCAAAATATCCGTAAATGCCTGATGAAGTATTTCCTGAAATAATATTCCTTTTGAAAAGCGTATCTCCGCCTATCTCAATGTTAATATTCGATCCGTTTGCTTTTATGCCGTATTGATTTGCCCTTACTGTTATGCCATCGGCAAGGGTGCCGATAAAATTTCCATTGATTGTGCAATATTGGGAATTGTCGAGTTTCACTCCATAGCTATTCCCTGAAATAACATTACTGGATGAGGAGCTGTGTCCTCCAATGGTTATGGCATAGCTGTTACTCAGTTCAATGCCATTGCCTGCAAGGCCGGCACCAATGTTTCCGGAAGTGTCAACACCCACAAGGTTACCGACTATAGCTGAATGATCGGTGCTTTGCAGTTTAATGCACGCAGATGAACAAGAGACCAGGACATTTCCTTTATTAATTCCCCCGATCTGGGAGTAGGCATTATTTACAAGAATCCCCATTTGAAAACCGGTGATGAATAATCCATAAATCTCACAATTATCAGCATTAATATTAAAGCATTGAGGTATGCTGATGGAAGCAGTCACCAAGATTTTTGTAAATGAAATCCCAAAAGCAGGGCCTTTGTTTTGTGAAGTGCCATCAATAATAAGTTGTTCTGAAATCGAAGGCAATGCGGAATTAAGAATGATGGTTCTTCCGGTTACGGAAGAATCCATTATATTGAATTTAATAGAATCAGGTCCAATGTGGTTATTAGCATCACTTATGGCTTGACGAAGCGTTCCGATGCCACTGTTGGCATTGGTTGATACCGTGTATACGTTCGCCTGTGCCACAAGCGCAAATAGCATACAAACCACTATAAAAATGGGTAAATTTTGTTTCATAACCTGTGTTTTTTGGTAATAAATCAGCTGATCAGTTTTGCATAATCACAAGCTTTCTTATTGATACTGCTTTAGTTGTGCTTATTTGCAACCAGTAAATTCCTTCCGCCAAAAACGGAAGCGGAATGGTTATGTTATTGAATGGTGTTGGTGATGGGATGGGCAAAATAATTTCTTTCCCCATTGTATTAAACAGAACCAGCTTTTCAAGAGCAGCAGAGCCTGGCTGATTGATGGTAATCTGACTGGAAGCAGGATTAGGCATTACGGTAATTCCGGAATTTTCATTGATATTGTTAATGCCGGTAATCAATACGGTCTGGCATAAGGTATCAATCATATCGCAGGTAAAATCATTTACAATAAGGCAAACCTCATAAGACCCGAAGGCATTGTAGGTGTGGGTTGGCGTCTGGAGTGAACTGGTAGTTCCGTCTCCGAATGTCCACTGCAATGAATAATCAGCATTAAAAGTAGAGGTATTGATAAAACTAACCGTTAACCCATTGGAATTCCATGCAAAATTCGCGATGGCGCCGGTTAATATGGTTATGCCCTGAATAGTTGTATCGCTGCACCCAAAATTATCAGTAGAAATAAGCGTAACCAGATAATTTCCTGATGCGGTATAGAGGTGACTTGCATTTTGATCCATACTTGTTCCTCCATCACCAAAATCCCATTGCCATGCAACGATGGTAGAACCCGATGCGGGCAGGGTTGAATCAGAAAACTGAATGGGAGTAACCGCACATGCATCCGGTGATACACCAAAATCAGCAGTAGGAAAATCATGAACAGTGATGGTATCATAAGCATATGCTGAGCAATTATTATTATTCATAATGTTAAGTGTAACAGAGTAATCTCCGGGTGAGGTATAGGTATATTGAAAGTCAGTAAAGAGGCTGCCGTTTCCATCACCAAGGTCCCACTGCCATTTAACAATAATAGAGCTTCCAAGTGCGGAAGAATTATCACTAAAATTTACCGGCGTGCCCAAACAGACATTCTGATCTGCAACAAAATTGGCAATTACGCCATCTTTTACAGTAATGGAATCAATCGTGGTATCACTGCATCCGGCAGTATTGGTAGCAATTAAAGTTATGGCGAAAACCCCGCCCTGCGAAAAAGTTACCACGGGATTTTGTGCGGCTGAAGTTTGACCATCACCAAATAACCAGTTCCATGAAATAATAGTATCACCTGGAACGCTGATCGTTTGATCTGACAGGGTTAGAACCTCATCGGTGCATACCTTGCTTTTTGATTTAAAAAAGGAAGCGAAAATGCATGATGTATTGGACGAATCTCCACATTGTGAAAATCCAGAAGAGTTTCCAAAGGTATCATTAGCTGTTACAGTAACCTTCGCATTGATGGAAAGGCCATAAGCAAAAATGCCATTCGAATCTGACAATATCGTAGTAAGGTAATCTGCACCTTCGCAGGTAATACACGAATCTGCTGCATAAATATCAATCAGGGCTCCCGGATAACTTGTTCCGGAAATAAAGTCATTCGAAACAATCACGATGGTGGGAGGATATACACCCTGGTTTCCTCCATTAATAACAATGCCGCCGGCTCCCGCAAATTCGGAATTACAGAACATGCGGTTACCACGGATGGCTATATTATGGGCTCCGGCATCCTGAAGTTCTACACCTTCCTCCCCATTATATGCAATAATGTTTCCTTCACCCGGATTAATTCCACCTACCACATTATCGTGGGAGGGTTCGAACGGCCCACCCCTGAAATAAACCCCATCACTGCCATTGCCTAATTTAAATCCGCCTGAAATATCAGTTCCAATCATGTTTCCCTGAATAAAGCTTGAGGAAAGGGCAAGATCAAGTCCCCGTTGCAGGTTACCTGATATCACATTCAGATATTTGGCAGAATCTCCGCCAATAGTAATGTTCTTTGTGTTGCCGTCAGCAGACTGGGTAGCAAGAATACCAGTAAAGTTTGGGACTGCCGCTGTTGCATAAAGATCAGTACCTACATAATTTCCCTGTATGGTAATGTATTTACTATCAGAAATTTTTATTCCAATATAACATCCTGAAATTACATTTCGGCTGTTTGGCTGCTTTCCACCGAGGGTAACTTTTTTTGAATTGTCAATTAAAATTCCTATGGCATCGGGTGATGTACCTGTTATACCGGAGGTGTCAACCCCAACAAAAGTTGCTACGAGTGTTCCGTTGGTCACATCAGTAACTTTGATACAAATATCCTTACAGTCAGAAACCACATTGCCATTATTGATGGATCCAAAGAAAAAGTCATCACCGAGCAGTTTCACCCCATTGGAAAAATGATTAATGAATAAACCATAAATTTCTGTGTATTTAGCATTTATATCTATTACGAGCCCTACAGCTGCCATATCAGATGAGGTAATTTGAATTTTAGCAGTAGAATTTCCAAAATGGCTGCCTTCAGTCTGGCTTTTTGCATCCATAACTGTGGTATCTTTTATATTGGGAAGCAACGAATCGGCTGAAAGTGTAATAGTTCTGGCTTCTATAGTACCGGATGCAATGTTGAAATAAATCGAATCTTTGCCAATATGGCTGTTTGCTGAATCAATTGCAACTCCAATTGATCCATATCCGGTTACGTGGTTATTGGTGACATAATAAATTTTTGCCTGAACTCCTTGATAGAAAAAACAAAAAAGCCCAAAAACGAGGAAAATTCTTTTCATAGAAATATAAAGTTAGGGTAAAGTTAGTAATCCATCCGAACATTCAAGATCATACCTAAATTTGCTTCACCAACAAATTGTTCAGGATCTTTACATTTAAACAATTTTAAACCTATTGCGTGTGATCTATTAAAATATTAATTATCAGGTAAGTATCAACAAAAAAACCCAGTACCAGTTAACCAGATACCGGGTTTTCTTAGGCAAAATAATTAAAGACCGAAAGCATAATAGTATTGACCGGGATAATCGGGATATCTGCCTGCCAGCAGTACCCCGCCTCTTTTTCCGGTCAGGGCTTCTTTAAGATCATTGAGATTATTGATTTGCCGGTTATCAACCTGGGTAATAATAAATCCCTCTTTCATTTGTGTATTACGGCTCAGCACCCCATCGTTTAATTTTAAAACCTTTACTCCACCCTCTAAGCCCAGTTCCTTTTTTTCAGTAGAATTTAGATCCGAAAATTCCGCACCAAGCGATGCAAGAGTACTGTTTTCTTCTCTTTCTACGATTGAGGTATTGTTCGATTTATTTTTTAAAATGGTAGTCACAGTTTTCTCCCTTCCTGCGCGCTTGAAGGTTACTGTTACCTTATCACCCGGATGATATCGGGACACTTGTTCCTGAACCTGAGGTGAAGTATTAACCGGCTGCTCGTTGATCTTAATGATTACATCACCCCTCTTTAAATCGGCTTCTTCAGCAGCGCTGCCATGCAGTACTGAATCAATGTAAACTCCATTTAAATCATCAAGATTGTTCCTCTTGGAGAGCTCATCTGTAACAGTCTCCATGGTTATACCAAGATAGCCACGTTGTACAATGCCGTATTTCATCAAGTCATTTACAACCTTGCTGACTATATTAACTGGTACCGCAAAAGAATATCCTGCGAAGGCACCTGTAGGGGTAGCAATGGCAGAATTAATTCCAACAAGCTGCCCGCTCGTATTTACCAGGGCACCCCCGCTGTTCCCGGGATTCACTGCTGCATCCGTTTGAATATATGCCTCAATTCCGTTTGCCTGGCGCCCGTTCGAATCATGAGTCTTAATAATTCCGATGTTGCGGCCTTTAGCACTTACAATTCCTGCAGTTACAGTAGATTCCAGGTTAAAAGGGTTCCCAACGGCTAATACCCATTGACCTACTTCTACAGAATCAGAATTACCAAAGCGGATGAACGGTAAGTTTTTCTGGTCAATTTTAACAAGTGCGAGATCGGTAGTGGGGTCCGTGCCTATTACTGTTCCCTCATAGCTACTTTTGTTGGAGAGAACAACCTGAATTTTATTTCCTCCATCAATCACGTGATTATTTGTAACAATATAGCCATCATCAGAAATAATGACTCCTGAACCGGAAGATTGCTGCGGCTGATTTTGATATGGCTGCATATTTCCAAATGGATTAAAATCATCACCAAAAAAATCTCTGAATGGATTATCAGAACCGCGTGAAGTATTTCGCGGAGCATACGAGGTTTTAATATGTACTACGCCAGAAGTAGTCATTCTTGCAGCATATCGAAAATCAAGTGCCACCGGAATTTGACCAGCTTCGGAAAAACTTACCGGGGTGATATTGGATGCTTGTTTTTGTTCAAAAGTTTGCTCCCCCGCCCTATTCGCATAGTAGCTGAAGGCTGCAATTGTTACCAGGGCGCTGATAATAGCAATAAATGCTGTCGATCCGATTCGCTTGAATGTCATAATATGAAATGATTTAGGTGGAAAATGATTTTCAAAAAATATGCCTTTAAAAAAAGCAACTGTGTAAATATTCCACCATTGAGATTGTTTGAGAGGATAATCAAATTGACTAACCTATAAAAACTGCGCCTTATTATATTTTCACTGCAAAAGTATAACCTCGACAGCCATTGGAAATAAGTATATTTCGTTTAACTAAAGTTTAACCGGCAAAAATCTGTTTCAAAGAGCAGGTATTTTGATACTGCTAACTTTGCGTCAATTTCACTCTCATGCTGGTTGATTTCGAAAAATATCACGGATCCGGAAATGATTTTATTTTGATTGATAACCGTTCCGGTAATTTTTTGATTTCCCGGCACCTGATCTCACAGTTATGCCATCCTCATTATGGTATCGGAGCTGATGGATTAATGTTGATTGAAGAAGGAAAGGATTGTGATTTTGAAATGAAATATTTTAATTCAGATGGAAGAATTGGCTCCATGTGCGGTAATGGTGGCAGGTGTGCAGTCAAGTTTGCCGAGAAGTGCGCCATAGTCAGCAGGAAAGAGCAGTCAATAAAATTCATGGCCTATGATGGAATGCATGAAGGAATTATGATCGCAGATAATATAATAAAAATTTCCATGCTGCCTGTTAACAGTATTGAGAAAAAAGAAGGTGTATATATTTTGAATTCGGGCTCACCGCATTATGTAAAATTTGTTGATGATGTGGCGTTCATTGATGTGGTAATTGAGGGAAGAAAGATCCGAAATAGTGAGTCCTTCCAAAACGCAGGAATCAATGTGAATTTCGTATCAGTAAAAAACGATACGATTTACATAAGAACTTACGAGCGGGGGGTTGAAGATGAAACCCTGTCATGCGGGACCGGAACAGTAGCAGCAGCATTAGCTTTTGGCGTTAGGCAGAACAAAATGAGGTTACAGCAATATGAAATCCATACACCCGGTGGAGTTCTTAAAGTCTGCTTTAACCGTATCAGTGAGCACTCATTTGATAATGTATGGCTTGAAGGTCCTGTGTCCTTTGTATTTAAGGGATGCATAGAAATATAAATTTATTAGCTCACTTGATCCAGGCATATCTGCAGCTTACCTATGGGGAGTTGTGAATCTTTCTTAAGATAAATTAGAAAAGTAATTAATTGAATCTTGAATTGGAATGGTAGGGGAAAGAGGACTTCCCGCCTGTTTGATCAGTCGGACAGGGAACCTTTGTGCCTGTGTGAAATTCTGAAGATGATCGGAAGCTATCGGAATCAGAATCTGAATTGGAATGGTCGGGGTAAGAGGACTCGAACCTCCGACCTCCACGTCCCGAACGTGGCGCGCTAGCCAACTGCGCTACACCCCGCAAAAAACACAAAGCTAAACTTAGTGCCCTCCATCCCAAAATTTTATTCCGGTAACTTTGGCGTGGATCGCTATGGAAAATTCCATTCTTCAGCAGCTCAGGGAGGATTATGAATCTGCTCCTCTCAGTGAAGACTCCGTTTTTAAAAACCCCATTGAGCAATTCGAAAAATGGTTTGAAGAAGCAATACTTGCAAAGCTTAATGAGCCGAATGCAATGACGCTGGCAACTTCAAATATTGACTATAAGCCATCAGCAAGAATGGTTTTACTCAAGGGAATTGATAAAGATTCATTTATCTTTTTTACTAATTACGATAGCAGAAAGGGACGGGAGCTTTTGTGGAATCCATACGCTGCACTGCTTTTTTTCTGGAATCAGTTGCACAGGCAGGTTCGGATTGAGGGCAGAGTAATTAAAATTACTGCAGAAGAATCCGATAAATACTTTCATTCAAGGCCTGTGGGAAGTAAGCTAAGTGCATTTATTTCACCCCAAAGCGAGGTGATTGAAAGCCGGGATTGGCTTGAAAAAAAATTGTTAGAAACAGAAAAAATATCTGGCGGCAAAGAAATACCGCGGCCTGATAACTGGGGAGGGTACAAAGTAATTCCTCACTCAATCGAATTCTGGCAGGGAAGAACAAACAGGTTGCATGACCGCATTTTATTTACACTGATAGACCCGGGCCAATGGAAGCTGGAGCGTCTGGCACCATGAGGGACACACAAACCTTACAAAACTCTATTCAGCCTTTTTTCTGGGAGCCCTTTTTTTCTTAGGGACTTCCAACTTTTCTTCTACAGCCTCTGCGGGTGCTATGGGGCTAACAACGGGCATCCGCGCAGGGGTGTCAGATGAATGTTTTCTTGATTTACCAAATGTTCCGCGAAAAATTTTTCCTCTGCGTGATCTTCGATCTCCTTTGCCCATGATTTCTTTTATTAGTATTTCTCCCGAAACTTTTATATGAGAACTCTTAAATATTAAAGCACAAAAAAAGTCTTTTTATCGACATGAAAAAGATAAAGATTCATGCAGTCTGGCTTATGCCTCTAAAAATTTATCTCACCCTTGCGGCAAAATCTTTTCCTGTCCTGAATTTTACGACCCTTCGTGCGGGAATATTGAGTGATTTACCGGTCTTAGGATTACGTCCTTTTCGTGCGGAACGTTTTGAAACCAGGAAAGTACCAAATCCGACAAGGACCAGCTTATCACCTTTTTTTAATGTGGACATGGTGGTATTGATGAAGGCATCTATAGCAGAGTTAGCCTGTGTCTTTGAAATTTTTGCATCGTTAGCAATCTTTGCTATTAGTTGTCCTTTATTCATGGTGAAGATTTAGGTGATGGGTTTCCTTGCGTCAAAAGTAAAATTTTGAATCTACTTTACAATGGTAATCCAAGGTTTTTTTTTATTCATAAATCAGCTTTCTCACAAAGGAATTTTCGGGTAAAGGATCCCCTGTAATCTTCATTTTCCGTATTATTAAAAATTACCGTTACTTTGAAAAGATGAAACGCTTGTTGATTTTATTGTGTGCCTTGTGTGTGATGGCATCATGTAACCGTGGTACATGCCCCGCCTATATGGACGGTGCTGTTACTGGCACTGAGGGAAGCCGTGGTAAGGCAAAGCAATTATTTCCGGAGAGCATGGTCAAGAAAAAGAAGAAGCATTGAGTCTGCTCAGGACTCGCTCCCGGTGAATCCGGAATGGATTTCAATTAAGATCATGACCGGGGAGTAATCATTATGAGATTTTGCTCCATTGCTTAACGCCATACTGTTTGCTTTCTAAAAAATTTTTGATCATTGAATGTTTGTGTTCATTCAATTGCGGATCGTGTAATAAAATTTGTTCGGACTCCTGCCTTGCAAGGATGAGCCATTTTTGGTCACGTACGAGATCAGCAATTTTAAAACTCACTAATCCGGATTGCCGGGTTCCTTCCATCTCTCCGGGACCTCTCAGCCGCATATCTTCCTCAGCTATAATAAATCCGTTATTTGTCCGGGTCATTATGCGAAGCCTGGCACGGGCATCGTTTGAAATTTTTTCACCGCTCATGAGTATACAATACGATTGATCAGCACCCCTTCCTACTCTTCCGCGAAGCTGGTGAAGCTGCGACAAGCCGAATCGTTCCGCACTCTCGACCACCATCACGCTTGCATTTGGAATATCTACCCCTACCTCAATTACTG
>JBDSEA010000237.1:0-42231 GCA_039920305.1 Chitinophagales bacterium | reverse complement strand
GCGTGCAAAAGAGATTCATGGCGGGGGAATAGATTTTGTGTTGCATTCTATCGGCATGTCGCCCAATGTCCGCAAGAATAAGCCCTATACTGATCTGAACTATGATTTTTATCTCAAGACCCTCGATATTTCAGCAGCATCATTTCACAAGATGATCCAGACTGCATATCAGCTCGATGCCATGAATGAGTGGGGCTCTGTTGCAGCACTCACCTACATGGCGGCCCAGCGGGTATTTCCCAATTACAATGATATGGCTGATGCAAAAGCTTTGCTGGAATCCGTCGCGAGAAGCTGGGGTTATCATTATGGAGTTAAAAAGAAAGTCCGCGTAAACACGATCTCCCAGTCTCCTACATACACCACCGCCGGCAGTGGCGTGTCAGGCTTCGATATTTTCTACAATTATGCCGATTCTATGTCACCGCTTGGAAATGCAACCGCCGATGAATGTGCTGACTATTGCATTACCCTGTTTAGCGACCTTACCAGAAAAGTAACGATGCAAAACTTATTTCACGATGGCGGTTACTCCCTTACAGGTGTGAGCGGCAAGGTGATGGAGATTTTCACAGGTAAGGCAGCAAAGGATGAATAGCATGCAGCTCAGGTTTCTCAATGCAAAACATTGAACCTTTGCTACCTTCGCTCATGTGAATTCGAATTCCCCTTCACAATCATCTTTTTCTGCCAGCCTTAAGAGATTATTATTAATCAGGGAAGACGAATGGGCCCTGGTGAGCCGCATGTTTGCATTCGAATTTTTTCAGGGAGCTTCCATCGCCCTTTTTTTTACTTCTGCTTTTTCTCTTTTTCTCGAATTCCTTCAGCGAGAGCAGCTTCCCATTTCAGAGCTCGCGAAAGTTTTCATTCTCTCTGCGTTTCTGCTATGGTTCTTCGGATGGCTTTATGCCAGACTGGAGCACCTGCTCACAGTGAAACAGATTACTTTATCTGTACTCCTCTTTAACGCGTTTAGTATTCTCGCATTCCGGTATTTTGTATCTGAAAATGAGCCTAGCTGGTTTTATTATCTCATGCTTGCCTGGTTCAATGTCACCTACCTGCTGAACAATTTAGAATTCTGGGGTCTTACCTCACGGTTATTTGATGTGCGCCAGAGCAGAAGGTTATTTGCCATAGTAAGTGCAGGTGATATTCCAGCAAAGTTTCTTGGCTACTTTGCTGCCATCGTGGTTATACCCCTTATTGGAAGCCATGAGTTGTTGTGGATCGCTGCCGCATCCTCACTTTTCTCGCTGGTCTTCTTTCACCGGCTGATTTCACTCAATGCCTTTCAGGTGGAATTGAGTGGTTCACACGATACTCAAGGATCGCATCAACCTGCGGGTGCAAGGGTTTTTTATAATCTGATTGCAGGAAATAAACTGATCAGGCAGGTTGCGCTTATTTCTTTTTTCACCCTCTGCTGCTTCCTCATAGTCAATTTCGTTTTTTATGGCTATGTAAAAGAGGAATTTCAAAGCGATAAATCGCTGGCAGTATTTATCGCCTGGTTCCTGGCTGCTAGCCGGGCCTGCACACTAATCTTAAAATTACTCTTCACCAACCGCATTGCTGACCAATTCGGAATCAGACGCTCTCTGCTTATTACCCCCGTAATTCTTGCCATTGTGTGCATATTTTCTTTTATGCCATCCATCTTCGGAAATCAACATGCGGCTTTTTATTTGTTTGGCGTCATGGCCATCATAATTGATGTTTTACGTTCTGCAATCCAATCGCCGGTATTGCTTTCCACTATGCAGCCTCTGCCGCTCCATCAACGGCTGCAGGGTCATACGATCATGAAAGGTGTGATGGATCCCTTCGCCTTTTTTTTTGTCGGAACCCTCCTTTTTTCCCTCTATTATATACAGGGCGGTTTAGACCTCCGGCTATTAAGCTTTGTAATTATTGTAACGATTGCACTGTGGATAAAATGGATTTTCAGTGCTGATAAAAATTACCTTCAAACACTTACACAGGCTATCAAAAACCGGTCACTCAATGAGCGTGAGATTTTGATTACTGATGCGGAATCCATTGAAGTGCTGCGCAGGAGAATATCAGGGGGTGATGAAAGTGATGCTGTTTTTGTGCTGCATCTTTTGAAACAACAATCTTTCGAAAACAAAAATGAATTGATACTTCAGGGTTTGCATCACCCAAGCGCACTGGTACGGCAGGAGGCGATAAAAGTCATAAGCAGTATTGACAAAAAAGAGGCTGCCAATTACTTGTGTGAGTTGATTAAAACAGAACCGGATGTGAATGTTCTGGCGGGATCAATAAAGATGTTGCCTTCAGTTGAAAAAGTAGTTGATGTTACTCCGTATCTTGCCCATCATGATCCAATTATTGCCGGAGCTGCAATTACAGGAATTCTATCTAATGGCATATCACTGCACACTGAAGCGGCACTAAGAAAACTAAAGCAGTTTCATGCTTCAGAGGTTATTTTAGAAAGACAATGTGCAGCTAAAATAATAGGTGAAGTAAAGGATGACTCGCTGCTGCCTCTACTGTTTTCCCTGCTCAGGGATGCGGATTTTGAAGTTGCCAGCATGGCAATGAAAGCTGCCTGTCAATTCAAAAATACCGGGCTTGCAGAACTACTTCTAAAATCTTTTGCAGGAAGAAACAAGTCAGGGATCATGTCAGTAATCAGCTCCTGCGGTCCATCCGTCATCCCCGTTGTAATGAATTTTATCAGGAGTAATCCACAAGCAATTCTGGTAAGAAAAATGATCATGATTTTAGGGAAGATTGAAGGAAAAGATGCGCAGCAGGCACTCGATCAGCTGGTGGAGGAACTGCCACAGCACCGGGATGTATTGCTCCATTCACTCCATCAGAGCGGATTCCATGCTACAGGCGTATGGTATCCAAAATATTATAACCTGACTCAGGGCTATATGAATGCCGCCGCACAAATAATTTTTAAGATACGTTTTCTGCAACATGCACAAGAAGAATCGCTCGTAGCTGAAGCCCTGCAACTCGAGCTCGATGCATTGCGGGATACACTTCTGGAATCATTCGCACTTCTCTATGATTCAGGCAAAATTTATAAAGCAGCGGCGGGGTTAAAAATAAATTCACGGGATAGTGTTGCCAATGCACTCGAGCTTATTGATCAGGTAGCAGATAAAGAATTCTCGCGGCCTTTTATCTGTATTTATGAAAATAGAATGATAGAAGATAAGTGTGCTGAGCTCACGTTGCGGTTCGGTGAGCCTTATCTTTCCCTGCAAATAATTTACAGGGACATCTTACGGGATAAATCCAGCGATTATTATCCATGGACAAAGGCCTGTGTCATTTACAAAATGACAAAATCTAAAGAGGCTGTGGATCCTGTATTGGTTTCACCATTGCAATATTCGACCAATGTCTTACTTAGGGAAACTGCAACCTTTGCGGTAAGCAGGAATAGTGAAAGGAATTTTTCAGGAATAGAATCATAATCAACAGGAATTCAGATTACGCATGCCAACATCCAAACTTCTCCTTATTGAGAAAGTAATTGTACTTAAATCACTTACTCTTTTTGCAGAAACCCCGGAAACCATACTTGCAGAAATAGCCCATCTTATTGAAGAGGAAGAAGTTGTAACCGGGAGACTGATTGTTAAAGAGGGGGATATTGGTAACTGCATGTATATTATTTTCCGTGGCTCAGTCCGCATTCATAAGGCAGATCAAACACTGGCACTGTTCAAGGAAAAAGAATTCTTTGGTGAACTGTCATTGCTTGATCCGGAAACCCGGTCAGCAAGTGCAACCGCAGTTACTGATTGCTTCCTTTTAAAGCTCGGCCAGGAATCAGTTTATGATCTTTTTGAATTAAGGCCTGAAGTAGGGAAAAGCTTCATTAAAATTTTGTGCCGAAGAATACGAATGATGAATGAAAAATTGCTTGAAATAGGTCAATCCATTCCATCACCATAAGTCCAGGATTTATTAATTCCCAAATTGAATCTCTTATCCAATGCTTCCCGTTAACTTATCAGGATTCCCTTAAAGCATCGCATGAGTAACTTATAATGCACCCTTGGGATTTGATAGCCTGAACACTTTATTTGTGGCATTTTTGCCTCATTACGATACCCTAAAAAAGTTAAGTTTTTAGACTTCACACCGCAAATTTTCTGGTTTAGAAGGAGTTCTTACCCGCTGGTCACTCCTGACATGGAGGTTATTTATCTATGAAAGATTTTTGTGCCCTCAAAGAACTCTGAATACTCATTTTAACTTTCAACCAAATCATTTTTCATCATGAAATCAATATCCAAAATTTTAATAATGGTGGGTGTGTTCTTTTCAACCTCCGCCTTTGCAGATGTATCCCTTGACTGGCTCAGGACAGTAAACGGGCATCAGGAAACCGGTGCTTCAATAGCCCGGGATACTTTCAATAACACTTATACCCTTGGTTCCGGTGCCGGAATACTTTACCTTGTAAAGCGTGATGTATTTGGAAATAAGCTGTGGGAAGTGTCTCATGCATCCAGTAATCCTTCATATGGCCAAATAGCAGTAAAAGTGTTCAGTGATCCGCAGGGTAATCCTATAGTGGTGGCTTTTCAATATTCGGGACTGGAAGAAGGACCTAATAATGTTGCGCTTGTAATTTTGAAATACAGTAAGGATGGCGTATTTATCTATGAGCAGGATATTCCGGGAAGTTATACCTATTTCAATAACAGCTCAAACCGGACGAAGGTGACTGCGCAAATGGATGAAACAGGGAACGTTTACATTGCCACAGCAGGGTTAATTGCAGGGAATGCATTTGATGGATTCAATGTTATAAAATTATCCCCGTCAGGAAGCATCCTATGGCAGCGAACAGAGGAATTTACAAACAACAGCAACTTCTTTTTTGTCAATAACCTCAGGGTTCAGGGCAACAGAGTCGGTTTAACAGGTTCAACACTTTACTGGCTTGCAAATGCAACATCCTGGGTGCTTGATACAGCGGGCAATGCCAAATGGACGGCAATAACCCCAGGCATTGGAGGTGTGGATATCGTTTTTGATAATCTTAATAAAGCCTATGTTCTCACCGAGTTATTCAATGCCATAGCTAACAACTCAGGAAATGATTATACCCTTTATAAATACAGTGCTGCAGGAGTACAGAAATATGTTAAATCCTATGACTTCGGAGGCTACGAAATACCAGTCAAAATGGAGAGATCCCAGGCTGGGAATCTCGTGGTAACCGGAAATGGAAATAAATCAGCACAGGGCATATTCTACTCTGACTGGGTAACCGCACAATTCAAACCCGGCGGCAACCTGATGTGGATGACACGCTACGACGCAACCGTCAACAATGATGAGATTCCAAGAGATCTTACCATAGATACTTCAAATAATATTTTCATTACCGGTACCGGCGGTCCTTATCCCGGCGGCTCAAATCTGGGAGCACTTCAAATGGTAACCGTGAAATATAAAAAGAACGGTGTGCAGCAGTGGGTAGCTTTACAGGACACTATTGCAACTGATGGGGTTGATGTGCTTCTGGCAACCAATGGAAGCATATTCGTTTTGGGTGCAGCACAGTCAACAGAAATTCATTACCTGGATAATACAGGCAGTGCTCCCTGCTCCGTACCTGTAAATGTTACAGCCACCAGCATTACCGAAGCATCAGCCACTATTTCATGGACGCCAGTGCAAAATGCATATCTCTACCATGTGCAGTACAAGACGAGCACATCAAGCCAATGGAATACCTTTTCCACTGGTCAAACTTCATTTAGCATTTCCGATTTATTTGCCGGCACAACCTATGATTTTAGAGTAGAAGCCATCTGTAATAGCGGACCAACGGGCTATTCCTCAACCCAGCAATTCACTACTCTTGGAACCGGTTACTGTACCTCCATGGGACTGGATGTATCAAAAGAATGGATTGACGAAGTTTTTCTTCAGGAGATTTCTAACAGCACGGGTAAAAATGGTGGCTACGGGGACTTTACCAGTCTGACTGCAAACCTGAAGCAGGGAGCCACTTATTCGATTACTTTAAGTGCTGACATGAGCGGTGGTACATATACGCAGGGGTGGCAAGTATGGATTGATTATAATGATGATGGTGATTTTGATGAAGCCAATGAACGGGTAATAAAATTTTCTTCGAGCACCCTGGGATGGTCAATTAAATCTTTCACTGTTCCTTCCACCGCCACGCTCGGTACAACAAGAATGAGGGTTTCGATGAAGAATGGAACATACGCAACACCATGTGAAACATTTGCTCGTGGCGAAGTAGAGGATTACAGCATCAACATTCTTGCACCAAGGCTTTCAACAGAATCGGACGTAATAAAAGCTGGTGATTTAAATCTTTATCCGAATCCGGCAACCAGTGATGCGACACTGAACCTCAATAACTGGAAGGGTGCGGTGACAGTAGAAGTCTATGATGCAATTGGGAATCGTATATTATTTAATAAGGCTGGTGAAATCAATGAAATGAAGATAGCTGTCAATGACTGGAAAGCGGGCATGTACTTTATAAGAGTATCTGACCTTTTTGGAAACATCCGCTCATTGAAATTTATAAAGCAGTAGAATTATAAAAAATCTTTTTTGAGAAGAGCAACCTGTTTACGGGTTGCTTTTCTTAAAAATCATGCTGCCTTCAAAACTATTAGCGCTTCTTTAATCCTTGAATAAATGCACTCTTCTGCAAATAATTAAAGTATAAACGATGATTAAAACATTCCTTACTACCATACTGCTTCTTCTTGCGATTAATTCACTCAAGTCACAGAATCCATTGCTCAAGCAATGGGATTATAGTTACGGAGGATATGAAAGTGATTTCCTGAATCAGTTATTACCTACACCGGATGGTGGATTTTTAGCTTGTGGTATTTCAACCTCGGATGCCGGCTATGATAAATCAGCGGATAACTATGATAATTCCGCTTTTCCAACCTATGACTGCTGGCTGATCAAGTGTAATGCTGATGGCATAAAGGAATGGGATAAAACCCTCGGAGGTACGTCCGATGAATATTTTTATTCTATTATAAATACTGCTGATGGAGGTTTTCTCATGGCTGCCACCTCACGCTCCCCGGTAAGCGGTGATGTGTCCGATCCTCCTATTGGAAGTTTCGATGAGTGGGCAGTAAAATTGAGCAGCACCGGTACTATCGAATGGGAAAAGCGGTATGGTGGGAGCGCAGGTAACTGGGCGGGTGATGTTGTTCAGTTACCCGACGGTGGATATCTCCTCGGGGGTGCTACTACTTCACCGATCAGTGGCGATGTTTCCGAGGCATCTTATGGGAATAGCGACTATTGGATCCTACGCATTGATAGCTCGGGAAATAAATTATGGGATAAGAGATATGGAGGGAGTGAAGATGAATCTGTCTACAAAGTACTTATTGCATCTGATGGAGGTTTCCTGCTGGCAGGGTCTTCATTTTCCGGAATCAGCGGCGTTAAAACACTGGATAACTATGTGAATAATAAATCCGATATGTGGTTTGTGAAAACAGATTCCGCAGGGAATTTTGAATGGGATAAGGTGGTTGGCAGCCTCGATGATGATTTAATTATGGATATTATAAAAACTGCGGATCATCATTACATTATCGGGGCGGTAAATTATGCCAATGCTGGCGCCGATAAAACTGAAGATTCTTATGGAGTATACGATTTATGGCTTATGAAAACTGATACCATGCTGAATATTATCTGGGATCATTCAATTGGTGGTAACGGCACTGAAGATGATTTTGGAAATATTTTTCTAACGGCAGAAGGTAATGTTATGATTTCAGGTACTTCATATTCTGATATCGGGTTTTGGAAATCTGAAATAAACAATGGTCCTGAAAATACCTGGATTGTTTTACTTGACTCAGCAGGAAACAAAATTTGGGATAAAACTATCCTTACAGGCTATACCCATACAGAGCTTGGCATGGGCATTCAGCTGCAGGACGGATGCTATCTTTTCGCTAACAACGGGGATAGCTTTACAGATCAGGAAAAAACGGATCAATCTTACAGCTTCGATTACTGGTGTATTAAATATTGTGATACAACTTCCGGCATAGCGGAAGTATCAGCAGTTAATTTCGGTGCCGCTCAAACAGAGATATGTGAGAAATTCTGCACATCTTTCACTGACTCATCCAATAATAATCCCACTGCATGGCTGTGGCTTTTTCCCGGCGGAAGCCCTTCAACTTCAACTTCACAAAACCCCTCTGCCATTTGTTACTATACTCCGGGAACCTATGATGTTTCTTTGATCACTACAAACCCAGACGGCAATGATACGCTTACACTTCCGGGTTTTATAACTGTTTTTGCAACTCCTGATTTGCCTCTGATCAGTCAGGATGGATTAGTACTCACCTCAACACCGGCTTTTAGTTATCAATGGCAATTAAATGCTGTTGATATTCCCGGAGCTACCAATCAAACCTATGAAGTTTTACAATCCGGACTTTATACCGTAATTGTTTTCAACGAATCAGGATGCCAGGCCGCCTCTTCAATCTCTGTCATTGTCAGCGGTATTGATCATCAATCAATGCAGGTATTGCCCATCGTATATCCCAATCCTTTCCAAACAGTATTTACACTTTCTTTCCCGGATATTAAAACTGGCAACTATGATTTGCAGATATCAAATGTGGCAGGACAAATCATTCAAACCTCGCGGGAAATGATTCCCGCTTCTGCTTTCGAAAGAAAGTTTGATCTGTCTGCATTTCCTGATGGAACTTATTTTGTCAGGTTAATCACCGGTTCGGGTACTTCATTAACCCGGATTGTCAAGGGAAAATAGTTTTACCATAGGATTGGATAAACCTTAAAGTTTACAGATTTAAAGAGCTTAGTATTTCTGTTTTTCATCACCTCCAAGCATGTCATAAACCATTACGATCATGCGCCGTGGAAGCAGGCGGAGAAAAATACCCATCGTTTTTGCCAGTAACCCCGGTATGATGATCATCCTTCCGTTTAAAGTTCTGCGCACTGCAATTTCTCCTACATCCGCCGGACTTACCGCCATCATTTTACCAAACCATCCGAGCTTCTCAATAGTATCTTTCCGTATCTCTTCTTTCGTGAACACCGGGCCGGGACAAAGGCAGCTTACTGAAATACCCCGGTTTTTAAGCTGATAGCGCAGGCCATAACTAAAAAAAATAACTGCTGACTTTGTTGCAGCATACATGTTTTTTACCGGAATGGGTGAAAAGCCGGCCATGCTTCCAACATTCAGTATATAAGCAGGATTATTTTTCTCCAGCAACGGTATCAGGGTCATGCAAAGTGCAGCATCTGATTCTATGTTCAGCCTTACCATATACCTTACTTGCTCCAGAGGCAGTGTCAGATAATCTTTTGCGCCGCCAAGCCCCGCGACGTTGCAGAGGATTTTAAGAGGTAACTTACTTGCCTGAAGCCATTTTAAGATTTCTTCGGCAGCCTCATCAGTACTAAGATCCATTTGAAGCACTTCAACCTCTATCTTGTATTTCGATTGAAGCTTATGCTTTGCATCATTCAATGCTCCGATATGTCTTCCAATCAAAATAAGATTATACCTGCGCCTGGCCAGAGCTTCGGCAATGGCATAGCCAATCCCCTTGCTTCCTCCTGCTACGAGGGCATATTCCATAAATTTTATTGAGCCGCGTCATCAACACCCACATGATGTTTCTGAACGAGCGTCCAGCCATAAAATCCTGCTGCTATGGTGCATAGCATTCCCAGTCCGGTCAGCCATACTGCGGCACTGCTATCAGGTTGTTGATCATTCCATTTTCCTTGTTGAATAAAAGCATTAATAGCAAATACCGCAAGGGAAAATACATTGAATCCCATGTGAATCAACCCTGTTTTTTTTGCCTTTGTCCCATTGGGAATACCGGTCGCCCAGTCAATAAATCCCGGCAATGCGGCAAGCGCAGCCATCACGACTCCGGCAATATTCGCAGTGTAAGCCACCCGGAACCAGAACGGATCATCATTAGCTCCATAAACTATAAAGCAAACGAAGGTTGCTGTGTAAAAAGCAATGGGATAAGCAACCAGCATCGGATGAATGGGATGCCCTGCAATTTTGGCCTTGCTGTACATATTGATTAGGATTTAAAATGAGGAACAATCAAAACATTCCCTAAACATACTTATTCTAATTCATTAGAGCAGAATCATTGGAAGAATAATCGCAAGGCAAGTCATGAAAGCCGGTAAAATAAACAACATCAACACTTTCTGTATTATTTGAAGCTTATGTCTTTTCCTGCGAAGCTCAATCAAGGTTGAATTCATAAGGGGGTTTTGCCTGCCTATATTCAAACAATTGTTTTGCCACTTGATATCCGACACCTGTTTGTTTCTGAATAAGCAAACACTGTGGAGGTGATTCCACGATCAAAAATATATCTACTAATTTTTTTGGGATGCGGGTAATTAATTCCGTAAAATTTGATCCATCGTCTTATTATTATTGCAGGCGCATTCACCTATAAAGAAATCTCACTCTTTGTGATGGTGTTTTCAATAATGGATGACCTTTGTGACTTTAATTTTCATCCGTCTCGTTACCCTGATATATAAAATGTATTTCTGCCTGCCCATTATGGCCGCCGGCCATAAAATATAATCTCTGATGATTCTGTTTAAATCCATTAACCCCTTTGACCAATCACTCATTGCCGAACATGAGCTGATGGATATAGCACAAGTGGATAGTATAATAGAAAATGCAGATGCAGCTTTTCTTTCATGGAAAAAAACTTCATTTACCATACGTGCTGATCTTTTCCAGTCTCTGGCGCGTGTTCTTCGTGATTCAAAAGATTATTTTTCTCAAACCATTTCCCGGGAGATGGGCAAAATACTGTCCGAGTCAAGGGCAGAAATCGAAAAGTGCGCTCTTACCTGTGATTTTTATGCAACACATGGAGAAGGGCTTATGAGAGACGAATTGATCGCATCAGAGGGGAAAAAATCATTCATAGCATTCGAGCCTCTTGGTGCTGTATTCGGTATCATGCCCTGGAATTTCCCATTCTGGCAGGTAATGCGTGCTGCTTTACCAGTTATAATGGCAGGGAATGTTTTTCTTTTAAAACATGCACCGAATGTTTCACTATGTTCAAAGGAAATTGAAAAAGCTTTTCGTGAAGCAGGCTTCCCGGAAAACATATTCCAGTCACTGATCATTGATATTGATCTTACAGAGAAGATAATATCGGGTAATATTATACAGGGAGTTACACTTACCGGCAGTGAAGCTGCCGGCGCCTCGGTTGCAGCCATCGCAGGACGGCATATCAAAAAATCAGTTCTTGAGCTTGGAGGCAGCGATCCATTTATTGTGCTTGAAGATGCTGAACTTGATAAAGCCGTCAGAGTTGCCGTTCAATCACGCATGCAGAATGCGGGGCAAAGCTGCATTGCCGCGAAGCGGTTTATTGTGATGCAGAAAGTGGGCGATAACTTTTTGAGCCGGATGAAGGGAAAGATTGATGAGATCATACAAGGTGATCAGCTCAATGAAAAAACCCGGATGGGTCCTATGGCGCGGTGTGATCTTGCTGATAAACTGGAAATGCAGCAGCGGATATCGGTAAAATCAGGTGCAGAAATAATCACAGGTGGCAGTCGTGAAAGCTGCAACTATCAACCGACACTATTGAGGAATGTTAAACCCGGCATGCCTGCCTTTGATGAGGAAATGTTTGGTCCGATAGCTTCTGTAATTATTGCAGCAAGCGAAGATGAAGCCCTGAGATTAGCCAATACAAACCGCTATGGCCTGGGTGCATCCATATGGACAAAAGATACAGATCGCGGTGAAAAAATCGGCAGGATGATCAATGCCGGCAGTGTTTTCATCAACACGCTTGTAAAAAGTGATCCGCGGCTGCCCTTTGGCGGAATTAAAAAATCGGGATACGGAAGAGAGCTTTCCTCATACGGAATGAGGGAGTTTGCCAATGTGAAGGCTATTTATGTGAGTGAATAAATTTCCGCCCAGGTATTGTGAATGGAAAACAAGTTCACAAAATGGTAATTTGTAAATTCAATTAATAAATGCAACACAATGTGAAAAAGCATTGGTTGGCGAACCAGCCCATTCAAGAGCAGAGTGATTCAATTTGATGTTGCAAGGTATCAAATCGAAGCGCGGTAGAAAGGAGGCAATAACCAGACTAACAATTCTTTTGGCTGATTGAAATCAGTTTGTAATGGTTAGCCAACGCCTTAAGGAAAGCGATTGATGGGATTCTGGTGTAATTTTTTTCCGATCTTTCGCCCATGGCGCTTAGCCGTTTTTTTACCATCGTTATTATTGCAAGCATTGCCTGGATCTTCTTGCTTTTGCTAACCGGAAAATTCTATTCAATTACAGGTATTGTGAATGGAAAACAAGGTGATGAAATGGTGATTGCAGAAAGGAATTTACAGGAATTCAAAATTTCTGAGCCATTGATTTTTCAGGGTCTTGAGACGTCCGGAGATTTGGGATTTCAAAAAGGTGACACCGTTTATCATCTCACCAAAGCCGGAGCGGTGCAGATCACTGTGGGTTTCCAAAAAGCTGACGGGATTTTCCCCACCTGTAAAAACACGATCATTGATATATGGCTTCCCCTGATAGGTTACCTGACTTTTTTCTGCGGATTAATGAATTTGCTGAGTGATTCCAGGGCAACGGATAAACTGGCAAATATCCTTACACCCTTATTTTCTAAGATTTTTCCTGATTTACCGAAGGGTCATCCTGCATACGGTTACATGACCATGAATTTCGCTGCAAATTTTCTTGGTCTTGATAATGCCGCTACGCCTTTTGGGCTGAAAGCAATGGAGAGTATGCAGCAATCGAATCCAGAAAAAGACAAGGCATCCAACAGCCAGATCATGTTTCTATGCCTGCATGCTGCAGGCCTTACCCTGATACCCACATCCATTATTGGCTATCGTGCTGCTATGAATGCCGCTAACCCTGCAGACATCATGCTGCCTTCAATCATTACATCATTTATAGGTACAATGGCCGCCATGCTTTTTGTTAGTATCCGGCAGCGAATTAATTTACTCAATGGTGTTGTGATCGGGCTTATTGCCGTGATAAGCATGGTGATCGGAGCCCTGATGTTATTTATCAATCGCTTAAGCAGCATTGAGAAATTTCACTTTACCGGTAATCTGAGTAATGCAGTTTTACTTTTTATTATCCTCGCAATCGTGGCTTATGCATTTCTGAAAGAAAAAATATTCATCAATAATGGCACTAACATTTTCGATTCATTTATTCAGGGCGCTAAAGATGGATTCACTACCGGTATCCGGATTCTTCCCTATATGATTGCCATGCTTGTGGCTTTGAGCATTTTTCGAAACTCAGGCCTCATGGACATTATTATGAGGGGTATTTCATCTGCACTCAATGTGTTTAATATTGATCAGCAGATCATCAATGCCATTCCGGTAGCACTCATGCGACCTTTTAGTGCAGGAGGTTCACGGGGCTTTATGCTGGATGCGATGAAAACTTATGGACCTGATAGCTTAACCGGTCAGCTATCCGCTTTGTTTCAGGGCGCAGCAGAAACAACTTTTTATGTTATCGCCCTTTACTTCGGTTCTGTGAGCGTTAAGAATACCAGGTATACACTCGGAATCATGCTTCTGGTTGACCTGGTTTGCGTGATTACCGGAATCTTTGTATGCAAGCTTTATTTCTGACTTTATTTTGAAATATCCTGTCTTGCCGGATTTCCGCAGAATATGGGAAACAAATTAAATCCTGATCCCGGTTTTTACATTAACAGTTGAACCCTCAGCAATAAAGACTGAAATTGGTTTTGCCTGCATTAATGATGAAAACTGCCCGCCATACAATCCGGCAAAATCACAACAAATTGAATAATCCCTTACCTGGCGGACCATCCATTTTTCATGCTCCACTTTATATTCGGTTGTTACTTCGTTACTCACCTTATTATAGCCCCAGTAATGCTCTGTAATAAATTCTTCTTCTGAGCCTGGAGCAATTTGCAGGGGCGCTGAAGATGATTGGGCACACAGGGAATTCCATTGCCTGTTGAATTTCCAGTGATACTCAGCCACAAATAACTCTCTATCACTGATGAAATGCTTCATGGGCAGGGACTGATATTTTTCATTATAAAAATTATTTGCAACTAAAGCAATTGCCCTGCGGGGAACAATTTCTTTAATGAAGACCACGCCACGCCTCCATTCACCCTCCGATTTTCTTTTCACATAAAATCTAAGGTTAACTTCTTCAAAATTTTTATGAAATGGGATCCTTATTCCGAGAACTTTTGTATTCAAAAAAAGAAAGCCAACCAAACTCACATAATGAATTCCATTCCATGAGTCAAGCTCTGTTTTTGATGGTATAAATTCCTGAAGCTGCACAGGATTTACAGAGTAATTAGCCATGATGAGGTTTCTCCACTCTGCAGAGAGAAAATTTTTTTTGATCATGAATCCAGATGATTTACAGAGGTGAAGATGGTGAGCCTGAATTGAATTTTCTTTTCTCAAAAATTCTTTTACGTTTGTCACTGCAATCACCTTCATGAAAAATCATTCACTCTACCACCGAATGCTTGCTGCCAAAGCAAACCATCATAAAAAATTTGTTGTGCTCATTGATCCGGATAAGGTTACACCGGAATCTCTGGTGAATACCATTGAGATTTCGGTGAGGGCGCAGGTAGATTATTTTTTTATTGGTGGCAGCCTGCTCATCAACGATACCATCAGCGAATGCATTGATGTGATTAGGAGCTGCTGTGAAATTCCGGTGATCATTTTTCCCGGAAGTCCATCACAGATTCATTCCAATGCGGATGCAATCCTGCTGCTTTCATTAATTTCAGGAAGAAACCCGGAGCTGCTTATCGGACAGCATGTGGTAGCTGCAGCTGCGTTACGGGAAAGCGAATTAGAAGTTATTTCAACCGGTTACATTCTCATTGACGGAGGTAAGGCAACCACCATCTCATATATCAGCAATACATTCCCGATCCCTTACTCAAAAGATGATATAGCTATGAGTACTGCTATTGCGGGTGAATTGCTGGGTCTGAAAATGATTTATCTTGAAGCAGGAAGCGGGGCAGGCAATTGCGTAAGTGAAATGATGGTTAAAAGAGTTGCTGAGAATATTGATGTGCCCCTTGTTGTAGGGGGCGGAATAACTTCTGGTGAAAGTGCGAAAGCCCTGTGCACAGCAGGAGCTGATATCATTGTTGTGGGCACGGTGGCTGAAAAAGATCCAATGGCCATTTTGGAAATCTCTAATGCTGTTCATCAATCGGTTTCCATCAATGGCTAATCTGAGTTCATTCAATATGTGTTAGCAGTATAAATCATAGCCAGTCATATGAAAGGCAGGGTCACAAAATCTACCGGCAGCTGGTATAATGTCCGTTTACAGGAAGGTAACACTGTTCTGGCGCGGGTAAAAGGAAAATTGCGCCTTGTTGACCGCCGTACAACCAATCCAGTGAACATCGGTGACTGGGTAATGATAGATAAGGATGAGAGTGATTACGTTATCAGGGAAATTCTTCCACGGGATAATTACATCATTCGCCAGTCATCACGCAACAGGACAGCAGAGCATATTCTCGCCTGTAATCTTGACCAGGCCATCGTTATAGCAACCATTGCTCAGCCGCGCACCTCAACAGGATTCATAGATCGGTTCCTGGTTACTGCCACTGCCTATCACATTCCTTCAATCATAATCCTGAATAAAACAGATGTATACAATGAAAAGGAAAAGCAGCGCGCGGCAGAGTGGAAGCGGACTTATACCGCTGCGGGTTACCAGCTAATTTATACGTCAGCAGTGACCAGTGAAAATATTGATGCGGTAAAAGAACTTATGAAAGATAAAACATCATTGCTCGCAGGTCACTCAGGTGTGGGGAAATCAACACTTATAAATAAAATTGTTCCAGAGCTTGATTTGAAAACGGTAGAGATTGCAAAATGGAATGAGAAAGGAAAGCATACCACCACTTTTGCAGAAATGTTTGCATTGCCTTTTGGTGGATTCATCATTGACACGCCGGGAATTAAAGAGTTTGGCATTCTGGATATTGAGGAACCGGAAGTGAGTCACTACTTTCCGGAAATGGAACAGCGGCTGCATGATTGCCGGTTCCACAACTGCCTGCATATCAACGAGCCCGGCTGCGCGGTGAAAGAAGCGGTAGAAAAAAATGAAATAGCAATGAGCCGGTATGAGAATTATCTCTCGATTATTCATGAGTTAAAGACCGATGAGAAAATCTACGATTAACCATGAATCAGCTCAAGATGGGATAGGTGCCTCCGGGTCGGAGTAAAATGATTTGGTTTCAATAAGCTTTAAGCCGGGTTTCATCTATGGGTGAAACTCCGGCTCAAAAAATATGAATAACAAAATTCCCCGAAGCTCAAGTAAGAGCTATAAAGGAGCATTGAAATGCGAGCAGTAATCCAGCGGGTCAAACACGCGTCTGTCACCATAGATGGCAAAACTCATTCGCAAACTGGCAGGGGTTTGCTTGTCCTGGTTGGTATTGAAGATGCGGATGATGAGGATGACATCATCTGGCTCAGCAACAAAATTGTTAACCTCCGGATCTTGAATATTGATAACGACATGATGCCCGACCCGGCAAATGAAATCATTCATCCGGGCAGGGATCTTTCAGTAAAGCAAACGTGCGGCAACATTCTTGTGGTAAGTCAATTCACGCTTCATGCTTCAACAAAAAAAGGGAACCGTCCTTCTTACAGTAAGGCAGCAAAACCTGCAGTTGCCATTACATTATATGAAAAATTTCTGCTTCAGCTTGAAAAAGATTCAGGAAGAATTATTCAATCAGGAGTTTTTGGTGCGATGATGGAAGTCGCACTCATCAATAATGGACCCGTGACCATTATTATTGACTCAAAGAATAAGGAATAATGGAAGTGGGTTGTATAACACCTGGAATTTTATAACACAATAAAAAAATTTCGCTGTGCATCACGCCCTCAGTGGAACCGGATGGTGGTGCTGTGCCGGTCCCGCGGGTTTTACCGGAACTTTACGGTATCATCAGCTCATCTCTGTCTTTATCATCCATCCATGAGAGGTAATAAGATTTGTCTTCGATGGCTGCAGCTTCTTCAGTCAGCATCAGCGGATTAAAGGTGTCAATCATAACAGCAAGCTCCTTTGTTTCCCTGGCGCCAATACTTTTTTCAACTGAACCCGGGTGCGGGCCATGAGGAATTCCTCCCGGGTGCAGGGTGATCATTCCCTTTGTAACATGCTTTCGGCTCATGAAATCACCATCCACATAATATAACAGCTCATCGCTGTCAACATTGCTGTGATTGTACGGTGCAGGAATAGAAAGCGGATGATAGTCGAACAATCGGGGACAGAATGAGCATACTACAAAATTTCGCGCCTCAAACGTAAGATGCACTGGCGGTGGCTGATGAATTCTGCCGGTGATGGGCTCAAAATTGTGAATAGAAAATGCCCATGGGTAATTGTATCCGTCCCACCCTATAACATCAAAGGGATGATACAGATAGTGATATGGATACATCATTCCGTTTTTTCGGATATAAATCATGAAATCACCTTTCTCATCATGGGTTTCAAGGGATGCAGGAACCTTAATGTCCCGCTCATAATATGGTGAATGCTCAAGAAGCTGGCCTGCCTGATTTAAATATTTCCTCGGCGGAACAATGGGGGTGGGCGACTCGGCAATGAGCAGCCTGTTGTTCTCATCGTTGAAATGGATCTGGTAGATCGTGCCCCTTGGTATCATCACATAATCTCCATACTCAAAATCAATGGTGCCATACATGGTTTTCAGGGTGCCGGATCCAACATGAACAAAGATCATTTCATCGGCATCTCCATTCTTTATAAAATAATCTTCTGTAGATTTCCGGGGTGCAGAGAGTGAAATCTTTACGTCATTATTCACCAATACATATTTCCGGCTTTTCAAAAAATCATCTTCAGGCTGAACATTGAAACCAAGAAAGCTCCGGTGAAGCATTTGGCGGGGTGCAATAATTTTTGGCTCCACTGAATAGGGCTCATCAACATGCCTAATCATCGTGGGCGCATGATGATGATAGAGCAGGGAATATACACTGGAAAAACCTTCAGTTGAAAACAATTGCTCGGCATACAGTTCACCATTGGGCTTGCGGAATTGAGTATGACGCTTTGGAGGAACCTGGCCAAGCTTATGAAAATGGGGCATCTTTGGTTTTTAAGTTTGGGTAATGAATATGGAGCATGGAGGTTATTTAAGAATAATTTTCCTAAATTCAATTTGCTAAGTTCTGAAATATTTTTCCTCTATAATTTTTTCGGGAATGAAGATGCTGCATTGAATGCTGAAAAAGCTTAACTACCACAAGATTAATCTGAATGGTTTCCAAATGACGTTTATCTGATAAGGGATAATGCCTTATCAACCTCCCGGCTGCTTTCTGCACTGGCAATTAAAACCCGGTATTACCAATAGCCTGTTTATCAGATCACGACAGAAAATCTCTTTTTCGAAATGCCTTTTTATCACTGAGGATTTTCTTTGCGTTTAATCGCTGCTGCCTTTTGGCTTCAGAAATTCTTGTAGGAATGCGCTGCTTCTTTTTCTCCAGTGCTTTTGAAATAAGTTCGTGAAAGCGTAAAACCACCTTTTTCTTATTAGCAAGCTGTGAGCGCTCACTTTGCGAAACAAGAATCAATTCTCCTTCTCCGCTGATACGGTTTTTCAGCTTAGATAAAATCATTTGCTTCTGTTCGTCGTTCAGTACAGATGATTGCGGAACATTGAAATACAACTCCACACTGGTGGAAACTTTATTCACGTTCTGACCGCCCTTGCCACTGCTTCTGACGGCTTTGAATTTCAACTCTTTATTTAGCTCACCCGGTAAAAGCATGACTCAAAAATAAAATGAAAAGCGCCGAAGTATCGGATTTTGCGGCGCTGAAAACTATTTCAATATCAGGAATCGATCCTGCTTTTGAATCATAAAAGTGGCTGATTTTAAGTTAAGTGCACTACGGTTGTGATCAGCAGCAACTGATCAATTATATCATGCATGTCAGGTTTACAAATCCCGCTGGTATTAACTCACATTTTTATTTCCATCATGATGTGATATATTTGCGACCCGAATAAAAAAAGCACTCTCATGTATGCAATTGTAGATATAGCCGGTCAGCAGGTTAAAGCGGAAGCCGGAAAAGAACTGTTTGTTCATCGCCTGCCCGGAAATGTGGGCGATGCTGTAAGCTTTGATAAAGTTCTGATGCAATTGAATGAGGGGAAAATTATGAAGAATGAAAAAACACCTGTCATTTCTGCTACCATACTGGAACATCTGAAAGGTGACAAGGTGATCATATTTAAGAAGAAAAGACGGAAAGGCTATAAAGTGAAGCGCGGGCACCGCCAGTCACTTACAAAGATTCGTATTGAAGCGATCGGGTAACTCTTATTTTAAATTAGAAATTTTAAGCTGAAAACCATCACGCATTAACTAATATTTTACAAGCATGGCACATAAAAAAGGTGAAGGCTCATCACGGAATGGCCGCGAATCCCATTCGAAAAGACTTGGAGTAAAGTTATTCGGAGGGCAGGCAGTCATTCCGGGTAACATCATTGTTCGCCAGCGCGGAACACGCTTTTACCCCGGTGAAGGTGTGATGATGGGAAAAGACCATACAATTTTCGCGGTAGAAAAAGGCACAGTTCAATTCAGGAAAAGACGCGGTGAAAGGAATTATATCAACGTGATTTCCGGTTCGGAGAATACCGGGGCCTGAGTAAGGAAATGAAAAAGCCATTGCAGATCATTGCGATGGCTTTTTGTATTATACAAGCCACCATCTAAAATTTAAGAATCACTCCTGCAATTGCCTGGACTCCGTAGTATGGGTAATTATACCATTCACGCTCTTTCAGAGAAGCAATATTGTTGAGGGAAAGCCATAAAGAGATGTTGTTTTTGTAATTGTATGCCGCCCCGAAATTCAAATCTGCAAATCCTTTCCGCTGAGTGGTTACACTGTCGCCGGGGATAATGGTGTATGCTCCGGATTGTGCAAATACATTTACATCAAAGAATATTTTCTTCTGCAGATTGTAATTAATGCTTAAACTCAATTTTGATTTTGGCAGGCCCCACGGCTGATCATTATAATCAAGATTATAGGAATAAGCATCTCCTGTTAAGAGCAGGTTCAGCCTCTCTGATTGCCTGAATCCAATCTCTGCATGACCGCCGATAATTTTTGCATCATAATAAAAAACAGGAATGAAATGAGTCGGGATTTCCTGATCGGGCAGAAAGAAAAGCACATTTTTCTGATCAGTATAACTCAATCTTGCATTGTAAGAAATATTGTTTCCATAGCTTCCCTTAATCCCGGCATATACTTCAATTTTTTCCGAGGAAGGAAGAGTATCTGCATTGCCGATAAAAGGATTTATCTCTGCCATCTCCCGGAGGGTACTGGGATTTGTTCCGCCGCTAAATCCGAAATATGGAATTACATATTCACCTACTATTTTGTATGATCCAAACAACTCAGGATAAAGCTTAATATCCCTGTTTACCACGTTTACGTTCACTCCCGCCCTTAAATCAGTTTTCCCCGAATGGTACTGATAATTCGGAAGAATGGAAAAGTAGCTTATCGAAGTATCTCCAACAGATTTATAATATTCCTTCTGAAAATTAAAATCCATATGAGCGCTGTGAATTTTCTGAATCGCCTTTGCCAGAGAAAAATCAAAGCGATAGTAATTTTCAGTAGCACTATGAATGGCTGAATCGCCTGCCCTTCTTTCAAAATCATGAAACCTGAAGTTGAAACTGTAATCAATATTGCTCCTGGTTGCGATAGAATTTTTTAGTTCTGCATTCACACCTATATTTTCAAATTTCTGCCGGAGAAGATCCTTTGTAAACTCACCGGAAGAATCAATGAAACCCGGATCAAATCCATAGAAATAATGCACCCGACGGTCATAGTCAACATTGCCTGAGAGTTCTGTATTTTTAAAGTAACTCCTGCCGGACAGTGAGCCACCGGTATGACTTGCATCCTGAAAGTCAATGTTACCGGGGTTGGAGGAAATATGGTGAAGGTTGAGTCCATAGCTGAATTTATTTGATCTTCCATTTCCGAGGTACAATTCAATGAGTGGAGTAACCTGAGTTCCGAATCCTGCTTTTAGTAAATTATTCTGAATGGGCGCCGGCTGTTCCTGTGGCAATGCAATGGGCCGGATATCTGCGGGAATGAATGGAACCTCTATCACGTGCTTTACCACATCATATTTAAGCGGCTGCATCGTGGTATCAATGGATGACGGCTCAGCATGCAACTGAATTTTTACAGCATCTGCAAGCAATGGCTGATAAGCTTTTACAATATCCACCTGCTCACTCTTAATTTCCTGCGCAAATGTGTGAAGGGTAAATAATGAGCAGCAAACCGTGAATACAAGGAACTGCCTTGTATGGTTGCTCCCCGAAAATCTTTCAAATAACATCGTCATCTTTTTTTTCAATTATCTGTCAGTGTAAATTGAATCTTCCTCCTGGGTAATATTATCAGGCTGCAGCTTTGAGCTTCCGGCTTCTGCGGATTTAATTTCTCCCATTTTCTTTCTGGCTTCAGGTATAATGTCATCCACGCCTTTATAATTATCAATGATGCTTTGCAGGGTGGCCTTTGCCTGGAAGTAATCTTGATTTGATTCATAAATATCAGCAAGAAGAAGATAGGATTTGGCGATCCAGTAGTCATAGCTGGGATACTTTTTTGTCACGCTCCAGCTTTGGTCTTCAGCCTGCTTCATTTCATTCCTTCTGAAATAAATTTCTGCCATTCTGTAAGCTGACTCTGCACCTATAGCTGATGATGAGGACCTGGTTACCAATAAAAATTCATTGAATGCTTTATCATATTCACGTGCTGCATATTCAATTTTGGCAAGGTAAAAATGTGCTTCGGTTTCATCATCCGCGCTTGCATTATCAAGGAGGAGAACGCGGTTCGCAGCATTTAACGCATCATCAAAATGATTTAGGAAATATGCGCTGTACATCATCCCCTTAGCAGCTTCCAGGGCATCCGATTTAAAATCAGCATTTTCACTCAGTTGCTTGTAATACGTGTATGCCTTGCTATAGTTTTTATTCTGTACGTAATTGATTCTTGCTGCATTTAATAAGGCTTTTTGAGAAAAACGGTTCCGGGGCTGCCCCGAAACAAACTCGTAATCAGAGAGCGCCCTCTCAAAGTTACTTTGCTTAAAGAGACATTCAGCCCGGTAAAAATGAGCTGATGTGGCAAAAGCACCCTGTGGAAAATTATTCAGGTAGCTGTTAAATTCATTTACAGCGGCAGCACAATCACCTTTGGAGTATTTTGTTTCAGCAGCCAGATAAACAACTGAGTCTTTGACCGCATTGCTGACATTCACATTAGGTAAATCCTTAACGAAATTCAGATAGCCTTGTGCATCACCTTTATTTGTATAAATTTCCTTAACACCGTTCAATGCTTCAGCACCCTCAGCCGTTTTCGGATATTTCGATAATACCCACTGATACTGCTGCAACGCCTCATTATCATTATCCAGATTAAAAAAGATAAGCCCCAGCTTCAAATGACTTTTAACCACATAGCTGCTCGATGGATATGAAGAGATTACCTGGTTAAATGCCTGCTCAGCATCCCCGTACGACGGAACGGTTAAATATGCCAGACCCAATTCATAGAGGGCATCATCAACATAAATACTGGTGGGATAAGCGCTTATAATCTGGCGAAGCGCACTGATCTTACTGGTGCTGTTATTCTGCAACCCCAGCATCACCGCTTTCTGATACAAAGCATAATCACTTCCCCCGAGTTTTTTACTGATCACCAGATCATAAGCAGAGGCTGCAGAACTATAGTTATGGAGTGCGAACTGGCAATCACCAGACCTTAATACTGCATCAGCATAAATTTTTTTGTTCTGTTCACCTGAAGTGGAAGCAAGCACTTCCTTTACATCCTGAAAATGCGATAGCGCATTGCCATAATTTTCCTGCTTGAGATAGCAATAACCGAGAGTATAATTGGCATTGGTAACGGTAACATTTGATGATGAGCTTTTCTTTTGTTTCGAAAGGGAAAGAAATTGATCATGGTCCTGAATTGCATCAGCATAATGACCGAGATTGAATTCCGATTCACCTTTCCAGAAATATGCGGCTGCCTGTAAGCTTACATCCACCGGGTTATTCAATGATTCATCAAGCAAGCTGACCGCTTCCTTATAATTTTTTTCATTGTACAACTCAGTGGCACGCGCGTAAGCTACTTTCTGATATGCCTTTCGCATGTCAGGTGTTTTTATGGAAATAGTACGTATGATTTCAAGAGCATTTTCATAATTATTTGTACTTAAGAATTCAACCGTAAGAAGCTTTTTGGCTTCTTCTATATCGGGTGATCTAGGAAAAGAAGAGATAAAATCACGTAATGCCGTGATGGAGATGTCGTGATAATTCAGCTCATGTGATAGCTTGGCGAACTGAAATGAGGACTGCTCTTTTACAAAAAGATCGGCATTTATTTTTGAAGCATTCTCAAAAGCAAGGCGTGCTTCACTCTTTCGGTTTGTTTCAAGATAGCAATCTCCCAAAATATACATTGCATTCTGGCCAAGTGAGTCTGTTGAAACATTTAATTGCTGAAGTGTTGCTATCGCCTCATCATATTTTTTCGCCTTATACTGGCAAAAACCAATCTGGTATAAATCACTTTTCGCAATTTTTTTGGTTCCATTAAGGTATTCTGTAAAATAGGGCAATGCCTTTTCATACTGCTTCTTCGCGAAATATGCCTTGCCGATCAGCTGCTGCATCTCAAGATGATAGGGTGAAGATGGATTTGCAAGAGCTGCAGCATCCTCAATTGCTTCATCATAATTACCCTGCATGAAATCAATATTTGCCAGGTAATAGGGAATCAATGGCTTGTACAGTTCACTCTTGCCTGCAATCCGGAAAGCACTTAAAGCATTCCGGAATTCACCTTGCTTGTAAGCGATGTAGCCATAATAATAATTGGAAGGGTAGTAATAATCGTTCTGTTCATTTTTGAGGACTTCAAAATACTTTTTAGCCTTCTCAAAATCTTTCTGGTAGAAATAACCCGTAGCAAGCCGGAAGTTATATTGAGTTTGTTCCCCGTTACTTAAATCAGTCTGATCAACTTTTTTGTAAAAGCTGATTGACTTGCTGTATTTCTTCTGATCGAAATAAATATTTCCCAGCTGCAGGTACGCACGGCGTGTGGTAGGGTTTTCCTCGTAGTTATTTACAAGATCAGTAAAAAGCTTTTCAGCATCAGGGTGCTGAAGCTGCTCACTGCAATAGGCATCGTAATACAGCGCGTTAATCAGCTGCTCGTGATCAGATGATTCCATTCCAGACCGGAGGCGGGTAATTGCCTCACGGAATTTCTCCTGCGCTGCACTGTATTTTTCCTGCTGCAGCAATTCAATTCCCTTTCGGTAATCACCAGCAGGATCAGTATAAATTGAAGTGTGCTGTGCCCGTAATAAAGGAGACAGCATACTCATGATTATGAAAATAAAAAGTGTTCGCATCATCATTCGAAATCGGTTGGTCAAAAATCCATTGTTCTCACTGGTTAAAGCAATTCACGGATTAATGATATTCACAATGAACTGAGCTCTGTCCGGATATTTTTCATGAAATAATGGCGAAGAAATGATGACGATAGAGTGTGCAAATTTTCTGAAAAAACGATGGGTGACATTCAAAAGTATTTTCGAATTGAAAAAATCCTGCCACAAAAATTTAAATTAATTCAGAAAGCAGTGGTTATGATATCATTGTATTTTTCAAAAAAACCGAACTGATGGCTTTGATCAGTAGCATGAGCCCGCAGGAATTTGCCATGTAAATAGAAAGCTTTGCAAGCATGCTCACATTCTACGAATGAAGAATCAAGGCAATCGCAGGGTATGAGCAACGCATCGCACTGAAATAGATAACGGCTTGAATGAAATGAGTGCAACAAGCAACATCAACAGAGTTTATAAAACAATTGAAAGCGGCAATTTCAAAAGGAAAGACTTACACCGACACTTGGCAAAATCGACAACTGGTTCACGCGTGCATACCGTACCCGGTCGAAGTAAAAAATGTTCTCACGGTTATATACATTGATCACACTCAGGTTTACATCGAGATCGGAATACTGAGACAGGTGAAATACTTTTTTCAAAGCAAGATCAAGCCGGTGATAATAAGGAAGGCGACCGCTGTTCAGGCTGTCATCATAAATAATTCCAAGAGCTCCGTTCTGTGTAGTGTAGTTGGTATTTATTCCATTATTGAAAGTGAGCTGCTCATAAAATCCCTGGGTGAGCGTGAATGGAAATCCGGAGCCTAAGTTCCACCGGATATCAAATTCCCAGCTTGCATCCTTGCCCCAGTTATATGCAGCAACAATGTTTAAATTATGCCGCCTGTCATAATGAGGAGGATACTCCTGATCACCGTTGTTGCGGGTTACAAATCCAAGTGAGTATGCAATCCACAGGTAGTAGCGCTTGTAATTATACTTGGCAAGAAAGTCAACCCCGTAGGCCTTTCCGGTTTCAATCTGGTAATCCGGATCAGCAGGAAAAAGCTTGTCACGATTGAGGTTGATAAGTTGTGTGAACCACTTTTGATAAGGCTCCAGCGTCAGCTCAAGATTTTTATTTACATCCCATTCGATACCCGCTACCGCCTGGATGGCACGCTGTAAATTGTTTGGCGCCTGCTGGCCATTGATGTCATTCAACTGGCCGCTCGGTGCTGTGAGGTAACCTGTAAAAAGATTTACCACATCCTGGTCACTTTTAGTACTGATGAAATTCTGCGAATACAGGCCTGTTGCTCCCTTGATTCTTATGTGATCAGTAAGATTGATTTTTAAAGAAATGCGGGGCTCTGGTGAAAACACCGGTAATGAGGCATAATACTGCAGCCGCATGCTCGGCTCAAAAATTATCCTTTCAGCGAAAATATATTTGACTACAACGTAGCCTGCAAATTCGGTAGTGTTATCATCCTGCTCGATGATCAAACCGAGGGAGTTAAAGAATTTCAGGTGAGTTCTGAAACCTCCAATGCTAAAGCCATATTTTACGGAGCTGTTGCGGGGTAGAAAGTAAGAGAAGTCAGTGCTTAGATCGAAGCCACCGATACTGCTCTCCCGGGGCTTGCCATCAGCTTCGGTGAGCGTGATGGAATAATTTGAATATGAAAGTGTTCCGCCAATGATCACCTTGGAGCTGCCGGGAACCAGATTAAAATTTGCACCAAAGCCAAATTCATTCCAGTCAAAATCGGAAACGCCAAGATACTTTACATTGTCATTGTAATTGAAGCCAAACAAACTGAATTTACTGCCGCTTGCACTGTTGAATGACAGCTTGCCGTAGAAGTCCTGAAAGTTATAAGGCAATCCGGCAGTATCAATATAGGAATAAAGGGAAGGAGAGGTTTTATCAAGATAAGAAACCTTGGATGTGAATAGGTATGATATACTTGCGCCATTTGCATCCTGTTTTTTCAGTGGCCCTTCAAGAATGAGCTTCGATAAAAAGGGACTTACCCCTGCTTTGCCGGCAAAGCGTTTTTTGTTCCCATCCCGTGTGGTAACATCGAGTACAGCACTGAGCCGATCCCCGTATTCTGCACTAAAGCCACCGGTAAAAACATTTACGGTCCGGATCACATCGGTTTCAAAAACAGAAAACAATCCGATTGAATGAAAGGGATTATAAATCGTCATTCCATCGAGCAACACTTTATTTTGAATTGGTGATCCCCCGCGGATATATAACTCTCCTCCCTGGTCGCCGGTAAAAATTACACCCGGAAGAACCTGGAGGTATTGGGCAAGATCTGCAGAGCCCCCGATGGAGGGGATGCGGTCAATATCCTTGACAGTGATCTTTTGCATGGAAACAGAAGTTTCTGTTTTCTTTTCCTCCCGTGTTGCGGTGATGTCGATATTTTCAAGCTCAATTCCTTTTTTATTAAGAAAAAGCTTCTGTGTCACGATCTCATTTCCTTTCACAGTAATTGATACGAGAGCGGTATCATAACCGAAGTTGGTACAGAAGATGGTATAGGAGCCAGCAGCCACACCTGAGATATTGTAAATCCCCTGCTCATCTGTTTGAGCACCCATGGTAGTACCAAGCAATATCACGTTGGTATATATTACCGGTTCTCCATCCTCTTTATCATATACCACACCACGAATGGTGGTTCCCTGTGCGATTGCAAGTGAGGAAACCGAGAGCATGAATACGGTTAATAAAAAATTACGGGTGGCCCGATGCAGGCAGGCATGAGTTGTAAACAGTAAGTTCTTCATTTATTCAATACCAATATTTGCCTCCATCAGGATAGAAATATAAAATTATTGTTCAATTCAAACATTTATCATTCATCCCATTCTCCGGCTCCATGCCTGATCAGTTTAGGTTTTTTTCCTGTGTAATCAATAATCGTTGATGGCCGGTTCCCTCCCGTTCCACCATCAACAATCAAATCAACCGCACTGTGAAATTCGGCTTCCATGTCACGCGGATCAGTCATATAATCAAGGATGGTATCTTCATCATGTATGGAAGTCGAAATCAGAGGATTGCCAAGTCCCTCAGCAATTTTTCTGGTAATATCATTGTCGGGTATGCGAATGCCGACTGTTTTTTTATTCGTTCCGAACTGCCTGGTTACCTGAAGAGATGCTTTTACAATGATGGTATAGGGCCCGGGAAATAATCGTTTCATCTCCCTGAATACCGGCTGATCAAGTGATGCTGTATAATGCATTGCCTGGCTGATATCGTTGCAGATAAAGGAAAAGTCCGGTCGCTTTTTGCCGCTGAGCTTGGTAAGCTTTTCTACCGCTTCAGTATTCATCAGATCACAGGCAAAGGCATAAACTGTATCAGTAGGAACTACAATTACTCCACCCTTTTGAAGCACCTCTACAACGGTTTTGATCTTTTGATCACTTAAATGTTCGCTATGTAGCTTGAGAAGCACCTGGTTCGTAACTCGATTTATGATTTCAGATATAAATTTTTCAAAACTGCATAATTGGCAATTCTAACCTACTACATTATTCACCAGCTCTGCTGCTTCTCTTAATTCAATTGCAGAGAAAACTTTCAATCCTGATTCATCAATCATTTTTTTTGCCAACTCAGCATTTGTACCCTGAAGGCGAACAATGATCGGGACCTTCACCTCACCGATATTTTTGTAAGCATCAATAATTCCCTGGGCAACCCGGTCACAGCGAACAATGCCCCCGAAGATATTTATGAGTATGGCTTTCACGTTTTTATCTGAAAGAATGATTCTGAAACCGGCTTCAACTGTTTGTGCGTTTGCCGCACCACCTACATCGAGAAAATTAGCAGGAGATCCTCCGGCAAGCTTGATCATATCCATGGTTGCCATGGCAAGACCGGCACCGTTCACCATACAACCGACATTCCCATCGAGCTTAATAAAGTTGAGATTGAAATGACTCGCTTCAACTTCAGTAGAATCTTCCTCATAAACATCCCGTAAATCGCCGTATTCCTTATGGCGAAAAAGGGCATTGTCATCCAGACGCAATTTTGCATCTACAGCTAAAATCTTATTGTCAGAAGTTTTTAATGCAGGATTGATCTCAATCATGGCAGCATCCAGCCCGATATATGCATGGTAGAGCCGGGTAATAAAGCTCAGAAAGCTTTTATAGCTATCCCCCTTCAATCCTAATGTAAAAGCAATTTTGCGTGCCTGGAACGATTGTATTCCGTTCTTAGGATCAATCCATTCTTTAAAAATGTTCTCAGGTGTTTTTGCTGCCACCTCTTCGATGTCCATGCCGCCTTCAGCAGAATAAATGATCACGTTTCGATTCTTTTCACGATCCAGCAATACGCTTACATAATATTCGTGGCGATCCTTTTCCTCACCGGAATAAACATCCTCAGCAATGAGAATTTTATTTACCCTCTTACCCAGCGGACCGGTTTGCGGTGTAATGAGATTCATCCCCAGTATCTGCTCAGCTTTTTCACGAACCTTATCAAGGGAGGTTGCGACCTTTACGCCGCCGCCTTTTCCCCTGCCACCTGCGTGTATCTGGGCTTTCACAACCCACACCCGGGTACTCCGCTCATGCTTCAGTTGCTTTGCAGCCTCTACAGCACTGTCAACAGTATCTGCTGCAATTCCCTCCTGAACCGGCACGCCGTAGCGCTTTAGTAATTCTTTTGCCTGGTATTCATGAAGATTCATGGGAGAGTTTGAAAGAGCGCCAAAAATAATTGGATTGAAGGAAGAAAACAATATTGTGTAAGGATGAACGAACAAATGACCGAATCTCCCTACTGGATTCTGATCCGGCAAACTATTTATATGCCCTGGCAGAAAAGCCATCAAAGAAAAAACTTTTCTTTGCCGCAATATGATTGAAGCCATTGGCATACACAAGTATTATGGAGACCTGCACATACTCAGAGGAGTTAGCATCAAAATTTCACAGGGAGAAATTGTGTCTATTGTTGGTCCGTCGGGTGCTGGTAAGAGTACACTGCTTCATATTCTTGGCACACTTGATCGTGCCTCACAGGGCAAAGTTTTATTTGAGAGGGATGATGTTTTTAAAATGAGTGACAGGCGGCTCGGAATTTTCCGCAATCAGAATATTGGGTTTGTCTTTCAGTTCCATCATCTACTTCCTGAGTTCACTGCCATTGAGAATGTTTGCATGCCTGCCTTTATTGCAAAGAAGAATTCTAAAATGACAGAAAAAAAAGCTGCCGGGATTCTTACTTACCTGGGATTGAAAGACCGCTTGGAGCACAAGCCGTCAGAGCTTTCAGGTGGAGAGCAGCAGCGGGTTGCTGTTGCAAGGGCATTGATTAATGACCCGAAAATTGTTCTTGCTGATGAGCCGTCCGGTAATCTGGATACTGATTCTGCAAAATCTCTTCATCATCTTTTTTTTGACCTCCGTAAAAAATTCAATCAGACTTTTGTTATCGTTACTCACAATGACGAGCTTGCTTCCATGGCGGACCGAAAGCTGATGATGAAGGATGGAAGGATGGAAGGTAAATAACTTGTAATAAGGATTATTGATGTATGATGGAAAAATTTCGAACACCGAATAAGGAATGAAGAATTATGATGTAACAGAAGAGCAAAAAAAAGTTCTGATGATGGTAAGTTTTTAAGCCCCCCTCATGAACTCCTGATGAAAACTGCGACCTTGATTTATTGATCGCTTCTAAGAAGTTAAAGGTTGCCTGTTACTCAATGATAACTTTTTTAATCACCACGTTATCGCGGAACTTCACTTCAATAAAATAGTTTCCTGCGGCGGGTAAGCTGAGTTCCATCTGGTTTTTCTGATCCGGGCTGAAAGGTTGTGAGATTATTTTTTCACCGAGAGGATTGATAACATCCATTGATATCCAATCGCCTGCTGAAGCAGGCACCGCCACAATAAATTTTCCGTGAGAAGGATCAGGATAAACGGAGACAGAAAAATCATTGAGTAAATTTTCTACTCCGGTAATAAGAAGGGTTGCGTAGTTGCTGCAGCCGTTTGAATCATAGGCAAGCACGGTGTACAAGCCCGGCTGTGAGTAAGTGTAGCTCTGCTGTGTGGCACCGGAAATATTTAGCCCGTCCAGTTGCCATTGATAAGCTGCAGCAGCGCTGCAGGTGAGCACGTTTCCATTTTGTGTGATGGAGGGAAACGGCGGCGTTGCATTTACGGTGATGTAGCTTGTAAGCGTAAGCGTATCGGTGCCGCCTGCACCGGTAGTAATGAGTGTTACATCATACACACCCGGTAAGTAGTAACAAATATTCTCCGGGTTTTTTTCAATAGAGGAAGATGGGTTGCCGCCGGGGAAAAGCCACTGCCACGAAGTGGCGTTGTTCGTGGACTGATCATAAAAGCTTGTACAGAACTTCTCACAAAGGTTTTGATCAAGAGCAAGCAATGAAACGGCATTGGAAGTATCGCAGAACTTGACGGCCCAGTAATCATCTGGCACAGGGTTTCCCGAGCCCCAGTTGTTTTGTGTCTTGTCGCATCCAATTCCTGCTTCTACGTTCCAGCCGATTACGTAACAACCATCAGTAGTTTGAGCTGCGAGACCCGTGTGGGAGTAATCATACTGCAAGCCGGTTTGAGCGGTCTTATCCAGTTGCTTATCGCCGAGAATATTGATCTTGATCATCCAGGGTTCAACGTTACCATTGCAGTTATCTTCTGTTTTATCACCGCTGATGCCTGACCATGAGGTGCCATAAAGCAGATAGCCATAGTCAGCAGTAAGAGAAAGGTCGGTCATCAGATCAATATCGGCACCTCCAAAATCTTTGTCCCATTGCTTATTGCCTGCCGAGTCTAACTTTAGAACCCAGAAATCCTGATCATCATAAATACAATTACAGACCACGGTCAACCAGGTATCTTGTGTCTTGTCACCGCCGGCATTGGACCAAGAGCTGCCCCCGAGGATGCATCCGCCATCTGCTGTTGCTTCCATGGCAGCAAAATAATCCTGGTCTGTTCCGCCGAGATCTTTGTCCCACTCCTTGTTACCAAGAGAATCTGTTTTAACGATCCAGTAGTCGCTGAGTCCCCACGAGGGCTGTGATTTATCTCCGCTGATGCCCGCATCCGTATATCCGCCGAGGATGTAGCCGCCATCTGAAGTTTGAATAACGCTGTAAAGCTGATCGGAGGCAGCAGTTCCGAAATCCTTATCCCACTGCTTGTTGCCTGCCGAATCAATCTTTATCACCCAGTAATCTTCAGCACCTTGAGTAACCTGCGTTTTATCACCGCTGATGCCTGAGGCGGTAATGCCGCCTAAAATATAACCGCCGTCCTTTGTTTGCCTGATGCTTCTGAGATTGTCATAATCAGCCGTCCCGAAATCTTTATCCCATTGCTTGTTGCCGAGGGAATCAATTTTGATAATCCAGAAATCAGCAGAGCCCCATGTATTCTGAGTTTTATCACAACCGCTGTCGGCGGCCATCCCACCAAGAATAAAACCTCCATCCGCTGTTAATTCTATCGCATTCAGTTTAGTTCCACTACAACTACCATAATCTATATCCCATTCCTTAATGCCAGATGAATGTACTTTAATAATCCAGCTATCTGTACTCCACGCATCTTGTGATTTATCACCACTGCTGTCTGAAACAGACTCACCTCCGAAAATTACTCCTCCATCAATTGTAGGTTTCAAGATATTAAGGTACTCTGTACTTATGCCTCCGTACCTGAAATCCCATTGTTTTAGAAGCGGAGTCTGACTCAAACCTTCATGAGGCGTAAAATCTAAACTCCACAAGAAAGTTAAGAAAAGTATCTTTCTCATTTCGTTCCAAGTTTGATTGACAAACGTACAAAAATTTCTTTTTGATTTTTTAAGAATTGCTGCATTTGATAGGGTGGAATTCACCAAATAGCAATTATCTGCAACAACATTTTCATCAACAAACTGCCCCAATATGAACCCAAACTTTCAATCATCTTGTACTCTCAGATTTTTTTCCATAGCCACATTGCTGCTAATGTTTTCAAGAATAATATCCGTGGCTCAACCTGGCACCGTTGACTGGGGCGCTTATATCAATAGCAATCTTACAGGCGATGAATTCATCGAGCAAATTATTACTGAGCAAAGCGGTACCACTTTTTACATATATGCGGTTGGAATCAGTTATAGTTCGTCTGGAACTATAAATTACTGTTCAACAAATCCTGCGATTGGAAATGGAGATGTTTTCGTTGTAAAATACACCGATAACGGCTCCAACTTAACTCAGAACTGGATAAAGTTTATCGGAAGTGACGGCAGCAGCCCATGCACCGGCTGTGATAATTATGACTGGGGATATTGCATGACGATTGATCATGATGGCAGTAATACTTTTGTTTATGTAGGAGGCAATATGCTTGGGGCAAATACTACATACTCTATTCCAACTGCATGCAATATCTGCGCTTCGTCACCTTATCAATCTCAAAGAAAAGATTCCTGGGATGCCTTCCTTGCAAAGCTTGATGGATCAAATGGAAACATGGTGGCCTGGACTTACTTCGGTGGAAAGGGAACAAAAACAGATTGTAATGCTACAACGAAGGACATTATTATGGGAATTGCTGTGAAAGGCAGTGGTACTAATCCTCATGATTTGTATGTGGTAGGCTATACCGAAAGCCTTTACAATCCATCGGGTTGCCAGGCTCAGGGTCTCTGCCCGAGTGGCACTTGTGGAGCAACTGTCTGGGACAACTCAAGCAATAACGGAGGTGACGCCTTTATTGCTGTGTTCGATAACTGCCTTCATACTTTGAAGTATTTCACTTACTACAACTGTGATTTATCAGCAAAACCTGCCGGTCAGGATCGTCTGCGGGGGATCAATTTTGATACGCCTACTTCTGGTGAGCCTAATCTCTATGTTAGTGGCACAACTCAAAGTGCGCAGGGAATAGCCTATGGCGGAAATATTTTTCAATCAGCACCAGGCAGCACTGATGATGATGGTTTTGTTGCAAAATGGGTTTGGGATAATTCTCTGCCTGGTTATGCACCGACGACCGGGTGGAGCACTTATGTAGGAGGATCTCAAGGAGATAAAGGTCGTCAGATCACAATTAAAAAGGATGCTTCTGGCAGTGCTTCTTATGTATATGCAGATTTTTGGTGTCAATATCAAATGACCTTAGTTCCAGTATTTAATGCGTCAAATGGTTTTCAAACTGACAACAATAGCATTGGAGTTGAAGATTGCTACATTATAAAACTTGACGCCTCTGATGGCCACCGTATCTGGTCCACATGGTATGGTGGAAATGCAGGCGATTACCCAAATGGTTTGAAAATATACCCCGGTTTTTGTGGTGAGCAATATGTCGCAATTGCAGGCGTGACTGCAAGCAGCTCGAATTTCATCAGTCAATACTCTGGTTCAGGTAAATTAAAATCTACTTTAACCGGATGCAGGGATGGCTTTTTTGCCCTGCTTCGAGATAACGGTAATTCGGTTGCGCTTAGTTATGCCACCTATTTAGGAGGTAGTGGGGAAGAATGGTATGGGCCGCCTCAATATCAAATTGGGAATTGTTCTGCAAATTGCCCTGACGGTTGTCTGTACTCTGATATCTTTAACGGTTATGGTCCGTTTATTTCTACAGGAGGTGATCTGTTTAACAAATATGCATTCGTTAGTTTCTCTACTAACAGCAGTACAATTACTGATAATGTAGGAAGTATCAACTATAAGGGAGCAACTTATACAAGCGGTTCTCAAATAAATTGCCCCAAAGGATCATGCCTTCATGACAATTTCGATGCATTTATTCTTAAATGGAAGCTTGGGGCTCCTGAGGGTTGTGCTAAGCTTTCTTCGGAAGAAATATTTGAACTTGATTATTCGATATCACCAAACCCTGCCAATGCTTCACTGGTGATTGACTTTTCACAGCCCGTTCAATTGGATAACATATGCATCCTGAATACACTGGGTGAAGTTGCCTTTCAGAAAAAGTTTTTTTCAGATCAGACAAGCTTCACCATCAATGTTCAAGAGCTGCCTTCAGGTATTTATTTTCTTCAGCTTCAAAATGAATCTTGGTGTACGATAAGGAAGTTTGTGAAGCAATGAAACATTCATGCGCTGCTGTACTAATGACCACCTTTTTAATTACAACGTGATCGCGGAACTTCACTTCAAAAGAATATAGTTTGCAGGTATAAACTGATTTCCTTTGCATTATGTCGCTGGAAATTCATGAAATACTAAAAACCTACTGGGGCTTCTCACAATTCCGCGAGCTTCAGGAAGACATTATCAATTCGGTGCTTTCAGGAAATGATACCCTTGCCCTGATGCCAACAGGTGGCGGAAAATCCATCTGCTACCAGGTTCCGGCCCTTGCGAAAGAAGGAATCTGTATTGTGGTTTCACCCCTGATCGCATTGATGAAGGACCAGGTAAATCATCTCCAAGCCCGTGGAGTAAAAGCTGTAGCGGTGTACAGCGGAATGAGCGCGCGCGAAATTGACGTGGCGATTGACAACTGTGTTCATGGTCATTACAAGCTGCTTTATGTTTCACCCGAGCGCCTTCAAACGGAAATGATGCAGGTACGAACCGCAAAGATGAATGTAAATCTTCTGGCAGTAGATGAAGCACATTGCATTTCCCAATGGGGATATGATTTTCGGCCGCCCTACTTGCGCATTGCGGATTTTCGGAAATTAATTCCTGATGTGCCGGTGATGGCACTTACCGCCACAGCAACCCCGGAGGTAGTGATCGATATCTGCAATAAGCTTGATTTCCGCACAATCCCGGATAAAAACGGGAAAAAGAAAATATTTATTAAAAGCTTCCAGCGAAAAAATCTTTCCTATTCCGTACTGTTTGAAGAAGATAAATTTTCACGTCTGGTAAAAATGATGGGGAAGGTAAAGGGAACAACCCTTGTATATGTCCGCAACCGCAGAAAAACAAAAGAGATCGCTGAGTTCCTGAATCAAAAAGGAATCAGTGCCGATTTTTATCACGCAGGAATCAGCAATGAGCTTCGCGGCCAGAAGCAGGAACAGTGGATGAACAGCAGGAAGCGTGTGATGGTTTGCACGAATGCTTTCGGGATGGGCATTGATAAATCCGATGTCCGTCTGGTAGTCCACTGGGATGTTCCGGACAGCATCGAAGCCTATTTCCAGGAGGCAGGAAGAGGAGGCCGGGATGAGAAAAAATCTTTCGCCGTGCTGCTTTATAATAACAGTGACATTATAGACCTGAGCGACCGGCTGAAGCATGGCATCCCTGCCATTGAAAAAATAATAGCTACCTATCAGTCACTGGGAAACTTTTTTCAGCTCGCTGCCGGAGCAGGATTGAATGAGAGCTATGATTTCGACATTGCTAAATTCTGTAAAACATATCGCCTTAATCCGCTCGAAACATTTCAGGCGCTTAAAGTATTAGAAGAGGAAGGATACATCGCAACGACTGACTCTGTTTATATGCCCAGCCGCATGATGATGATGGTTGATAAAGAAGGGCTGTACCGGTTTGAGGTAGAGCACAAAAAATACGAACCGATGCTGCGTGCACTCCTGCGAGCTTATTCAGGTGTTTTTGAAGAGTTTGTTACCATTAATGAATATGAGATTGCCAGAAATCTCAAAATGGACCGTAAGGAGGTGGTCAGTCAGTTGAAGGAGCTGGAGCACTTCAGTGTTCTTGATTATGAGCCGAAAAAAGATTCACCGCAGGTTATTTTTACCCGGCCGCGTGACGAAAGTGAAAGGCTGCAATTCAACACCGTCCTTTTGAAGAAGCGAAGGATGGCACATGTGCACCGGTTGAGCTCGATAAAGCAATATGTGACTTCAAATCAGCAATGCAGAAGCCAGATACTCCTCACCTATTTCGGTGAAAATATTTCAGCACGATGTGGTATATGTGATGTTTGTTTAAAAAGGAACCGGCTTGATTTGTCGGATTTTGAATTCGAAGAAATATTAAAACACATTAAGGAGTTATTACAGCAAAAGTCCTTGACTATTTCAGAGGTTGTAAGCAGAACAGAGAAAATAAAAGAACAGCAAACCCTCCGCACCATTCAGTTCCTGCTTGATACACGGGAGGTCGAGCTGAATGAAAGCAATCACCTTATCTTGCGTTGATTGTAAGGCAGTCATCTATTAACGATCTGTCAATCCTGTGTCCAGGCAACCATGCCCATAGTCATATTTACTGTAGTGAATGATCTTACCTATGACCAGAGAATGCATCGGATATGTAATTCTCTGGCAAGAAATGGATATGATGTTTTACTGATTGGCAGAAAACTCAAGTCAAGCATACCGCTGCATCCCGAAATATTTATGCAGAAAAGATTGCATTCAATTTTCACACGGGGAAAGCTCTTCTATATCGAATATAATCTACGCCTTTTCTTCTTACTTCTCACAAAAAAATTCCACATTGTTTGCGGTATTGATCTCGATACCATCCTGCCCTGTTATTTCATTTCCGTCATGAGAAACAAAACATGCGTGTATGATGCTCATGAATTATTTCCCGAGGTGCCGGAAGTAGTTCGCAGGCCTGCGATTCAATCATTATGGAGATCAGTTGAGAAATTTTCTATTCTTCGAATTAAAAATTGCTATACCGTGAGCCAGAGTATTGCGGATCATTTCGAAAAAAATTATAAGAGAAAGTTTGAAGTGATCAGAAATATGCCAGTAAAAACGGACGAAGGGTTGAGAAAAGAAATTCATCTGAATCCACCGGTTGTACTCTACCAGGGTACGCTGAATGAGGGGAGAGGAATTGAACAAATGATTGATGTGATGCAATACCTGGATTGCAGGCTCATTCTTGCGGGTGAAGGTGATCTGGCGGCCTCATTAATAAAAACCGGGGAGAGATTAAAGCTGGAACAGAAGATCATTTTTGCTGGAATGAAAACCGCTGCTGAGCTCAGGGAACTTACATTACAGAGCACGGTTGGGATCAACCTGCTTGAAAATACCGGATTGAGTTATTATTATTCACTGGCAAACAAATTTTTTGATTATGCCATGGCGGGTATCCCACAGATCACCATGAATTTCCCGGAATACCGTATCCTGAACAAGCAATTTGAGGTTGCCATTTTGATTGATGACCTGAAAACGGAAACGCTGCTCAGGGCAATTCATCAGCTGATGGATGAAAAAGATTTTTACATTCGCCTCCGCGAAAATTGTTTACGTGCGCGTGAAGAGTGGAACTGGCAGAAGGAGGAAATCAAATTACTCTCCTTCTACCACGGGTTGCAATGAGTAATAACCTTCACATCATCTCATTCAACATTCCATACCCCCCGGATTACGGCGGAGTTATGGATGTGTTTTATAAAATCAAGGCGCTGCATGATCACGGTGTAAAAATCAAGCTGCACTGTTTTGAATATGGACGAAAAGAGGCTGAGCCACTGAGCTATATCTGTGAGGAGGTGCACTATTACAAGCGTGATCATCGCCTGATTGATTTCACTTCAAAAACCCCGTATATTGTAAAAACCCGGAAATCAGATGAATTATTTGACCGGTTGCTCACTGACAATGATCCCATCTTATTCGAGGGATTGCACACCTGTTATTACCTCAGCCATCAGGAATTAAAAAACAGGGTGAAGGCAGTGCGAATGCATAACGTGGAATGGGATTATTACCGACACCTGAGTAAAAGCGAATCAGGGATGTGGAGAAGGTTTTATTTTTATACGGAATCAATCAAGCTGAAGAGCTTTGAAAAAATTCTATCTGCTGCCGATCAGCTTCTTCCCATCTCGCGCAACGACTTTGACTATCTGAATAATCTCTATCAGAATGTAACTTACCTGCCTGCATTTCATCCGAATGAAGAAGTTATTTCTTTGGCCGGAATGGGTGATTATATATTGTATCACGGAAATCTTTCAGTGGTAGAAAATAATCAGGCGGCAATTTTTCTTGTAAGCAAGGTTTTTAATAACCCCGGCTTAAAGCTTTTGATTGCCGGGAATCATCCATCACCAATGCTGATGGAGCTGACGAAAAATAAATCCAATATTGAAATCAGGATCAACCCCGGCGAAGTGGAAATGATGCGGCTGATCCGCAATGCGCATATCAATATTCTGCCGACCTTTCAAAATACCGGAACCAAGCTTAAGCTGCTTAATGCATTGTTTAACGGCAGGTTCGTGATTGTTAATTCACCCATGGTAGAAAATACCGGTCTTGAAGATTTGTGCATAATCAGGGAAACAGCTGAGGATATGGCTGCAGCAATCCGGGACCTGATGCAGCAATCTTTTTCTGAAGCCGAAATTGAAAAGCGGAAAAATATCCTGGGGGTGCTTTATTCCAACAGAAAGAATGCAGAGAAAATGCTGCCGCTGTTGTTTGAGGCAGGCCGGTGATGCGGTTTTACTTTAGCTATGCACAGCTTAAACCAGTTCCATTACCGATGACTCAACCAATCTTCCCTGCTCACATTTCAAAGTCCTGTGATGAAATTTTTGCATGGTCATATAATCATGTGAGGCAAGCAATACCGCTGTTTGTGACCTGCTGCTGATATCCGTAAGCAACCGAAGGATTTCTGCAGATGTTTCGGGGTCAAGATTGCCGGTAGGCTCATCAGCGAGTATTAACTGGGGGTGATTTAAAAGTGAGCGTGCAATTACTATCCTCTGCTGCTCACCACCTGAAAGCTCATGAGGCATTTTGAAACCCTTGGTTTTCAGACCTACCATATTAAGCACCTCGGACATGCGGTCAGTCATTTTACTTTTATCTTTCCATCCGGTGGCATGAAGCACGAACCTGAGATTCTGCTCCACAGTGCGATCTGTAAGCAACTGGAAATCCTGAAATACAATACCGAGGTTACGATGGAGGTATGGAAGATTTTTCCAGTTTAGCTTTTTTAAATCATATCCGGCAACAAACCCGGTTCCTTCCTTCAGGGGTAAATCACCATAGAGTGTACGAAGCATACTGCTTTTACCCATTCCTGTTTTGCCAACTAAATATACAAACTCTCCTTTCCCCATGCTGAAGGTAACATTACTCAGCACAAGTGATTCCTGCTGATAGATGTTAGCAGCATTCAGCTCTATAATTTTCTCTTCCATCTATTCCAGTTCGAGTTTTTGTAGCTTACCGAAGGGTAGTTGCAATATAATTTTTTTTAGCAGATCGCTTTTATCCTGTAAGCCGATTTTCCGTAGTGCATCATCAGGGCGGTCAGCCCTGAAGTAAGCCAGCAGGGTAAACTGGTCATCGCGAATTTGTATGTAATCGGGAATTTTAATCTTACCCCGTATTTTGATGATGTACATCTAAGGGTAAAATTCGCGAAGTGACAAGAACATGGAAATAAAAGTTTTCCCCAATGGTAAAAATTATTTGAAAAGGTCCTCCTTGCTCGTGGGACGCAAGGCTTCCAGCCAGACAAAATTTCTGAGCTTTGATTCCTCAACGGGAAATGCTGATAAGGGATACAGCGTGGCATCAGGCTGAGTGATAAAATAAATCCGGTCCACCTTTCTCGCCGAATCGAAATATAAAACCATGTTAGAACAGACTGCCTTGTTGACACCGATAAATCCACCATGATCATCTTTGGCGTAGTAAATACTTTCGCCATTGCCTGCGATTTCCATCCGGGTAAGCTCATTGTTGGTGAAGTAGCCATACATATTTTTTCCGCGTGCCTGGTTAAACATCCCTGAATCAGCAAAGCTGGCAGCGAAAGCATTTTGCAACATCTTCATACGATCAATTTTATTGTTCTTCATGATCATAAAAATGGTATCCGCCTTCAGCTGATTATTATCCACCCACAATACAGGCTCGCGGTGTAAGCGGAAAGTTGAATCTCCAAAGCTGAAAGCTACTGAATCGCATATTCCCTGCATGTTACTCTTGAACAACTTAACGTGATGAAATGCGAAAAGCCGCCGGAAATTTCCAATGGAGTCCTTAACTGAAAACAAAGTATCAGCGGTGATGAAAAGCGAATCCTGATCAATCACGGTGATAAGCATTGCATGTTTGGTTGCAAGGAATTGACCCGAATGCTGATTGTATTCTGCATAGTTTCCTCTTAAAAAAATTTGAGAAGCTGTATCTGCCCACTGCATGTTTGAACGGGCAAGGCCATTGCCGGAAAGCCGCTCGTAATAGATTGTATCAGCTTTGAGTGACTGAGTATTGGTTTTAAGCTCAGCCTTCTTTTCAAATTGCGCAACATCCCGCTGCGTATTGTAATAGCCTCCTTCACAGTACACATCAAAAGAATCTGAATGTATAAAAGTAGGACTTACAAAATAGGCAGTTCTTGATTGAGTGTTAAATCGGAGTGTATCACTGGTAAGGGTATAATCCGGATGCACGAGTTTAACATCTCTCTTGAAATACATATCAGAAGTATTCGCAAAGAAGTAACCATGCCGGCTTGTGAGAACGGATGAATCGGTTATCATTTTACCACCGCTCAGGTAGGTGGCAATGCGGGTATTTACATCATAATCAAGTTCCTCAGTTGTTAATTCAACATGACCATCTGTTAGTCTTACGTTTCCGTTCAGGTTTGATTTTTTTGTATTGCCATCATAGTGCAGTAAGTTTCCATAAACATTAATCGTATCACTCTGCCTGATGCGAACATTGCCTGTGGCATCTACCACATTCTGCTCAATAAACTGATTTGCCTGATCACAATACAGGGTAACATCATTTTGCCGAAGCTGTACATTTCCTGTAAGCTTTCGTAATTTAATGCCTCCCTGCTCGCTATATTCAAGCTCCTCCGCATTAATCAGGTTGATCGGCTGGTTTTGGGCCATGATACCTGATGGCTTAAAACATAGAATTAAGAATTGAAATGCAATATGCATGACAACATATGAAAAGAAAGATGCTTTTGATTTTTTTAACAGAAACATTCCGAAACTCGATGAGTAGGTATCAATGCCGCATGGGGTTGCTATTGCTTTGGTGCTGCTGATTGTGATTTATCCTTTCCCCCAAACAAAGAAAAGTGGACATATTGCGCAGGATGATCCTTAAAATCCCGGAGTAAGGCATTAAGAGAATTTGATGCCGAATCAAGATGATTGTAAAGCCGCTGATCATTAATCAGTAAGCCAATGGATCCATTCCCCTCATTGATTTTTTTCATGACCTCACTTGTTTGTGCAAGAGCATCCCGGGCCTGTATGATGGTTTGGGAGATATTCGCCCTCTGCAATGAATCTGATATGGCATTGAAGTTAGTAAGGATGGCTGTGATCTGATCTTTATTGCTGTTGAGATTGGTCGTAAGGGATTCCACATTACCAATGATATGGGCAAGGCGTGATTGGTTGCTGCTAATGGTTTTGTCCAGGTTGTCCAGTGTGTTCTGAATGCTTGCAAAGCTTTTCTGAAGATTGTTTTTTGT